>CBDUII010000345.1:0-3201 GCA_965367285.1 uncultured bacterium | reverse complement strand
CAAATGTATGGCAAATGGGGTTTAGCCTCATGCAGGAGTTTGAGGCAGGAAATTTTGCGCGGTAGGTAGTGGTTTATGCAGGATCGGGCCAATGTTTTTTGAAAAGGATAGAAATTAAGCGGTCAGGGAGATGATCCATGCAAAATATGCAGAAGGAAAAAAGAAAGCCTTAGATAAGATACTCCCCATGCAAAAGGGGGATTTTAAAGAAATATTCAAAATAATGTCCGGGTTACCGGTAACCATCCGCTTACTGGACCCTCCTTTACATGAATTTCTGCCTCATACTAAAGAAGAGATAAAAGAACTGGCAAAAGAAATGGGTGTTTCCGAGGAAGTTTTATCTGATAAAGCCCGGAGTTTAAAAGAAATGAACCCCATGCTGGGTCACAGGGGATGCCGCCTGGGTATTACATACCCGGAAATCTACGAAATGCAGGTGAGGGCAATTATAGAAGCCGCATTAGAATTGACTAATGAGGGGGAAAAGGTCATTCCTGAAATCATGATCCCATTAATAGGTCATATCAATGAATTTATTTTTTTGAAGGAAAGAGTAAAAAAAGTAGCAGAAGCAGTGATGAACGAAAATGGGAATAAAATAGAATATTCCTTAGGAACCATGATAGAACTTCCGCGCGCGGCATTAACCGCGGATAAAATAGCAACAGAAGCGGAATTCTTTTCCTTTGGTACCAATGATTTGACTCAAACTTGCTATGGATTGAGCAGGGATGATGCCGGAAGCTTCCTTCCTTATTATGTTGAAAAAAATATTTTCGAAAAAGATCCTTTTGTAGCGCTCGATCAGGAAGGAATTGGAGAATTAATTAAAATAGGTGTTGAAAAGGGGAGAAAAACCAGGTCAGATCTCAAAATCGGGATTTGCGGCGAGCACGGGGGTGAACCCTCATCCATAGAATTCTGTCACCGGGTTGGACTTGATTATGTAAGCTGCTCTCCATACAGAGTTGCAATTGCCAGATTAGCTGCCGCCCAGGCAGTTTTAAAACAATAAAACTACCTACCAGATCTTTTTCTTTTTTAATCCTGTCAAAATATTTCTTGTTGGTTGCGGCAACTTACCGCGCTATGCTTTCTGTTATTCTGAAGGAGCACTTCACTGCGTTCACAAGCTCCGCGACTGAAGAATCTCGATTAGGGGAGACTACTTTCATGTATAGGAGTTTCAATGTTTTGAGATTCCAGCTAAAACTTGTCCTCGCGCGCTTTTATCGGGGAGCAGGCGGGAATAACACTTTTGGGTATTGGTCTTTAGTTATTTGTCATTTTCATTTAATTGATTGTCATCACCGTCTTTTTTTGTCACCATTGCGAATGCGGCTTGTTTGTCATTCCCGCATGCTTTTAGTGGGAATCTAACTTGAAGTTTTTCGCTGTCAGGGAATGGATCAGAACATTAATCGAAGGGTTTGGCTGAAAGCCACATGCAGAAATCACAGAGAATGCGAAGTTAACATAACATATCTTATCGGAAGTTAATCAGGGGTGCTGAAATTGGCCGGATTTTTCAATTTTACTTATATATAAAGCGATATCATTGGATTGCGGATAAAAAGCTACCAATTTTTGATATATTTCAATAGCTTTCTCCTGTTTGCCTGTTTTCTCATATAAAATCGCAATGGTATTATATAACTCCTCTCTCGGGTACTGAAAATAATCTCTTGCAACCAAATCTTCAAATATTTTAATGGATTTCTCATACTCTTTGTTCTCCATGAGTGAATATCCTAGACCTACCAGTGCAATTTCATTAAAAAGGCTTGATTGGTCATTATCTTCTGCGATCTCTTCAAATAATTTTGCGGCAGCATCATACTGCTTGTTGCTAAAAGTGCTGTTAGCAAGCATCACCTCTTCATACGTTTTAGAAAAAAACGCCTCTCTTTGAGCTGCATACCATTTAAGGAAAAAACCGATAGATACGATTATTATAACTGTAAACGTGAAAATAAGAGTTATCTTCCTATAATTTTCTTTAATATACTGTAAGGTTCTCTGGTTGAATGATATAAATTCGTCCGGTCCTTTTAGCTTTTGCCTGAATGTTTTCCGCCTGATTTTAACAGTCATAGAGTTACAAGTCTTTAAGTTGTTGTTTTTAAAGTCATTATAATTTCCTGCTCTTTAACGCCACGATTCATCGAAATGAGAAATTGAAGTCTCCCATGTAGCAAGCTGCGTGGAATCTTCAGTGCAGAGTATTGTTTTATTTTAAGTTCGCACGCTAACCCCGCCGTAAGCAGCGGGGAATGCGCTGGCTAAACACTTTCATACTGTCAATTGCTATCAGCCAACCGTTTTTTCCACAAGTTTTTGGGCGTTTTGAAAAGTGTTTTCAATTTCCTTACTGGAAAGTCCTGATCCTCTCAGTACCAGTGTCGCCATTTTTTTGTCCATAAAATCGCCCGGTGTGTGACTATCCGTATTAAAAATTAATGCTGCGCCTGTCTTTTGAGCCGTCTTAACCACATGGCCGTTTGTAAAGGAATGGCCTTTCCTGCCGCTGATTTCAAGATAGATGTTTTTTTCAGCCGCAATTTTAGCGTCATCTTCATCAATAATACCCGGATGCGCTAAAATATCAATATCCGCTAAGAGCCCGGCATGGTTTGTCCCTTTTTTTACCGGCTCAACCACAGTTTCGCCGTGAAGTACAGCAATTTTCCCTCCGAGTTCTCTCCCCTCTTTTGCCAGATCGCCAATTATTTCTATTGGTGTGTGAGTAATTTCAAAACCCGGTATTGCTTTAATTTCCCAGTGTTTATTAATTTCATTACAGGCTTTAACTATTTGCGGCACTACAGTTTGAATATTGGAACTGTCAACATGGTCGGTTATGGCAATGGCAGTAAATCCCATCTCATCGCATCTTCGAGCCAGTTCAGATGGTGTCAGAACGCCGTCGCTTAAAAATGAATGCATGTGCAAGTCAATCATAGTAATTAGTCATCAGTTATTCGTCACTGGTTATTCAAAATGCTAATAACTAATAGCCAACAACCATCCTTTTAAATGCCCCCGGCGCGATTCGAACGCACGGCCTACGGATTAGGAATCTCACGCCCGAAACCAACAAAACCCATTGTATTATTTATTTTTATCAATTGCAAATCGGCTAATAATTTCCTTAAACATACCATCGCAGCTTATTGATTTATATGATATTCCATATTT
>CBDUII010000344.1:0-3216 GCA_965367285.1 uncultured bacterium | reverse complement strand
TTAGCAGATCAGAACGCAGGTTAGTCGCCAATAATGAAATTGTGGCGGATTTGAATCAAAGATACCAAGAAGCGCTGATTCGTGAAGCGGATCAAATGGAGGAGATAAGGGTGGTAAGACCCGCGCTTCTTCCCCAATTGTCGATTAATCCGCCAAAAATTACTTTAAAAACCATACTCGGGTTTGCTATCGGATTAATACTCAGTTTGATTTTCTCTTTCATTTTCGAAAATATTGATACCTCTTTTGATACCATTGATGATCTGGAAAGTATCATGAAGCTGCCGGTTATTGGTGTTATTCCTTTTATTGATATAAAAGAATTAATTTCCAAGTCTGATCATGATGACATTCCTCTTAACTTGACACCTGATAGTCCTCTATCCAGACTGATAATGCACTATTTCCCCAAAAAGCCGGTTGCCGAAAGTTTCAGGTCCCTCCGAACCAATGTGGTGTTTGAAGCTTCGCAAGGCAAAGCGAAAGTTATTTCTGTCACCAGCTCTTTGCCGTCAGAGGGAAAATCTACCGTGGCTGCCAACCTGGCCCTATCCTTTGCTCAGGCCGGCAAGCATGTACTTTTGCTTGACATGGATTTGAGGAAGTCAACTCTGCATCAGGTTTTCGGAGTGGAAAAAACGCCGGGATTGGTGGATTTAATCCTTGAATCGGCTGAACCTTCAGCCGCAATACGTGACATTACAGATATCATCCTTGGAAATATAGGGATGGATTTGATTGCGCGAACACCGGGTTGGGACAATTTTGATTTCATTCCTACAGGATCCGGCACACGTGGGAATGAGACAGAAATTCTTAATTCCAGTAAGTTGAAGGATTTGATTAAAAAGTGGAAGGAGGAATACGATTATGTGGTAATTGATCTTCCTCCGGTGCTTGTTGCATCCGATGCCCTTATTATTTCTCCTTTAGTGGAAAAAATGCTGTTGGTTTATAAAGTGGGTGAAGTGGCAAGAGGCTCTCTTTTAAGAGCAAAAGCCCTTATTGATGGCGTGAAGGGTGAAATAATGGGAATAGTGCTAAACGGTTTAAAAGAGGAAATGAGTACGGATTTTGGCCAATATCAGTATTATTCAGATTACTACACAGATCAATCAGCAGAAACTAAATTAACTCTTTTAAAAATCTTAAAATCACCTCATCTAATCTTAAAGTCATCCCGTCTTATTTTAAACTCACCGCAGTTCATCATGACAATAGTTATTGTTTTGGTGATTATTTCCTCCTTTTTATTCAGTGTTCGATCCTGGCAAGAGGCGGCATTAAAATTTACCGGCGTTGATTTCCTTTTAACAGGGGTGTTTTTCCTGCTTATGGGATTGACTTATTTTGGCATAAGTCTGTTATTAAACAAACTTAACTTATCCGCTCGATATCCTGTTTTTTCAATTCTAAAAGAAAAGTTAGATGCTCTCCCAAAAATTTTCAAAAAGAAGGAAATTTCACCAACTGAAGATAAAGATGTTGAAGAAGTATCAGAACCCGATCAAAGAAAAGAAGAACCTGGTGTTTCAATAGAAGAACCTGATCCTTTTACCCAGGAAGAAAAGGAAAAAATTGATGATATCGATAAAAAATTAGACGAAACGAGAGATCAAACCAAAAAAGATAAAGACAAAAAAGACAAAGACGAGCCAGGCCCCGATGACGGGGATACCTTCTTAGGCACATAATACTGAAAACCACAGCGAAGCCGCAATGAAAAATGAATTTACCGCAAAGTGCGCGGAGATCGCAGAAAGCATTAAAATAATGATTTTTCTAAGAGTTCTCCGCAAAATCAGCTGAGGGTAATGAGAGGTTTTCAAGCAGGGCCAACATATTTTATTGCTATAGAGATACTCTCTTTATCACTGTTCTCATCCACTCTCAAAGTGGCGCCTGAATAGTAAAGAATTCCAAAAAACTCAGAAAATGTGAGATCCAGTTTGCAAGATTCCGCTCCAAATGCTGAATCCCATAATCGGATAAGGCCTTCAATCGAAGTGGGGGCATTTGTCTGAGACCATGCAAATACCTGTTTAGAAGCTTTTTGTTTACGGCTATAAGGGCATTGTAAATTTAATAGCTCAGGTTGGTTTTTTCGAAAAAGATCTATTAACTTTTTATTATCATCTATGTCTGCAGTCCGAATCATACTTCCCTGTGATTTTATTTCAAGCTTCCCTGTGCTATTAAACAGTATAAACCGCAAAAGACTAAGGATTCCATAAAAGAGATGAGGTTCTGATCCAAGGGCCTTATTCGAACCTTGAGAGTTGTCCACCCTTGGATGCACATTTGCCCTTTCCAAATCATGCGATAGACTCATAATACAGCGGTCCATAATAAATGAAACATCTATAGAGGTTTTTGGAATTCTTGACAGCTCTTTAATGTTTGGTTTTTTTATTTGTAGATCAGGTTTCTTGTCTGCTGCTATTTTTGCCGTTGCGGGTGTAGCAGGGGTTGGCTTTGCTTCTTCCCCGGGTTTATCCAGTTTGACTCTATACACATTTGTTTCTGATTTAATTCCTTTGAATTTATATGGGCCGACACGTTCATGAGGAATTTCGGAGCGATTCATGGTGTAATAAACAGCTTCGGTAAAATAGATCTCATGCACAGGAGTTACGCCCTCGAGTCTTGCCGCCAGATTTACCGGCTCCCCATATATATCATTATTAGCAATAGACACATCACCGGCAGCTAAAGCCGCGCGAACATCAAATCTATCTTCTGGTTTTGTTTTTAAATTTTTTTCACGTAATTCTTTCATAATAGTAACTGCCGATAAAACCCCGTCTGTTGGACTGTCAAAAGTAACCAGCACGGCATCTCCCAAATTTTTAACAACATGGCCTTTCCTTTCCTTAATTATAGGAACAACCAGGTTATTAAAGCTTTTTACAAGGTTAATAGTTTGCTCACGACTGGAAGATGAGCTGCGTTCTGTGTACCCCTTGATATCCACAAACATTATTGTAAGATTTTTAGATTCAGAATCCGAAGTCATTTTTGTCTTTTATATAAGGGAATAAGTGAACTTTTTATGAAAAATTATCGTAAGTTTAAGCAAATCCTAACAAAGCCACATATTTAAGTCAATAAGTTTCTCTTTCTATGAACATAGCTCTGCAAATTGGTTCATGAAAGGGCATCAATGCCCTTCAAGATTTTGTTTTCATTTTTAATCCTATCCGTAAACGGATAGGC
>CBDUII010000343.1:0-3223 GCA_965367285.1 uncultured bacterium | reverse complement strand
TATGGTTCAAAGATAATTATACTAACTGCTCCAGTCATGTTTATTGTTTTCTATTTGTTTTTTACTCCGTTAAAAACAACTTTTTTGAAACATTTTTTTAAGAGCAACTTTGTAAGAATTATTATCCAAGCTATGGTCATAACAAGCCCTTTTATGTTGGTTTTAATAAGCAGACACCTGAATCTTCAAAACATTCGTGGTATTGACTTCGGGTTATTGCAAAAACTATTCACCCCGATCCAATCCAAACTAATGCATTTAGACAGTTTTACAAGGGATCATATTAACAGTTCAATTTACTTATTAACAGAATTCAAAGTAATCGTTTTTTATTATTTTAAAATGATTTTTCTCCCTTTTAATCAAAACATTGATCCTCATTTCCCTGTTGCCAGCGGAATAGCAGATCCAGTTGTTCTGCTGTCACTGAGCATTATTATTTTATGCCTTTATGCCGGCACATATTTTTATCAAAAAAATCGACTTATTGCTTTCGGAATTTTTTGGTTTTTCATCACTCTGCTCCCGACCTCCAGTGTTTTACCATTGCTTGATACGGTTACTGAGCACCGCCTGTACCTCCCATTTGTAGGAATTACCCTAATAATTCCATTATATCTAAACCGGTTTATCAGCAGACATAAAAAAAGTTCTTTTAAACAACTCACTTATTTCATTCTTCTTGTTTTCCTTCCAATTATTGTATTTTCCATATTAACAGTTAAACGCAACTTTGTCTGGAAAGACGAAAAAAGTCTGTGGTCTGACGCGGCTGAGAAATCCCCCCGGATGTCAAGACCGTTCAATAATCTTGGAGAAGCTTTTGACAAGGAAAAGGATTATGAAAAAGCGATTCAAGCCCTGAAAAAAGCAATTTCAATTTCTCCGACCGGTTACAAGCCTTACAATAACCTGGGGAAAATCTATGGAAGGCTCGGGCAGTTTGACCCGGCAATAAAGAATCTCAAATTAGCACTGAAGTACAGACCCGATTATCCTATAGGCCATTATAACCTTGGGAAGATTTATGACTTGAAAGGAATGCTGGATGATGCGATTGAAGAATATTCAACGGCTTTTAAACAACAGAAAGATTTCTTTGAAGCCTGTTTTAATCTTGCGAATGTTTATGACAAAAAAGGACAGTACAAGAAAGCATTAGACACGTATTTTATTTGCCGGAAGTTTAAACCCTCCTTTCCTAAAATTTACTTTGCAATTGGAAATATTTTTATTAAAACAGGAAATTCAGATGAAGCGTTTAAATATTATTCCAGCACAGTTGAACTGGACAGCAATTATCATCATGCTAAAATAGCTATGTCCAATATTTTCGTTATGAAGAAAAAATTCGGTAAAGCTGTAGAGACATACCGGCAGGTTATAAAGTCTGACCTAAATAATTTTGATGCTCATAATAATCTTGGGCTGGTATTTTTGCAGCATATGAATAATCCCTCTCAGGCAGCCTTTCATTTTAAAAAATCACTGGAGATTAACCCTGAACAGCAAAAAGCAGTTTTACTAAGAGAATTTTTAAAAAAGCTTTCGGGGGTCGGAAGGCAGGGAACAGGGGAAAAGGCCGGATAGAGATTTCAACCAAAATGGATTGCAAAGGAAACATTTTATACTATTACACTATAAAAGCTTCTTTTTTCAGGAAGATTTTTTATACAACCTATTGTAAAATAAAGTTCGAAATCCGAAGCTCGAAATCCGACGAAACAATACCGAAATTTAAATGCTTAAAATTCGAAACGGCTCAAACCATTTCTTGGTTTTTAAGATTTTTTTTGTTTACGAACATTTGTATTTTAATCAGTAGAATTTATTTCGATATTGTTTTGGGTTTTTAATACATGATTCCAAATTAACTTTCTGTTTATTGCATACTTTTGGTTGTGGCTATGCCGCGTCCTGTACTTCTACAACCAGACGCTTACCAAGAACAGCAAGAGCCGCATCAATTTGACCAATGTGTGACCTGTGATCAAGATCCAACAACCGTCGTACAGTTCCTTCACTCACCCCAAGTTGTTTTCCAAGAGCTACGCGAGTTATTCGGGCATCCCGCATAGCCTGGTAAAGCGCTAACTTTGCTGAAACCAAAGGAGAGAGCATAATAAATGGCTGGCCTTTTTCAGGTTTCGATGGTTTTGGGATATCACGCCTCTCATTAACATAACCGCCTAACGCCGCAACAAGACAATCCACTGCTGAAGTTAACGCTTCAGCTTTTGTATCTCCGTCAGTAACAGCCTCAGGCACCTCCGGGAAAGAAACCAAAACCGTGGTGGGATTGTGCGGTTTCTGAACAGCCACAGGTTAAATAAAAGTCAAAGGCATACTTGACCACATTCTCTAAGACGAAGTGAAAATGTTTGGGTCATTTAATTATTGGAACCTGGAAATTATTTGTTATTTGATGCTTGTAATTTGTAATTTCGCATTTCATTTTGGTTGCGGCCACTGGCCGCGCTGCGATCTCTTCGGTGAAATTCTTAACCCATAGCAGTAACCAACGCGAAAGCTTGAATACCTTTTCCCTGGCCGAATGGTGTAAGGCCTTCGCCGCTGGTAGCTGTTATTCCTACATCTTCGGTTTCTATATTAAGAATTTCAGCTATTCGGGAGCGCATTTTGTCGATGTGAGGAACTATTTTTGGGGTAAGACATTCTATTGCTATTGACACATGCGTAATTTTATAGTTCGTTAATGTTTTCAGAGCTTCTTTAATATATACAGCGCTATCAGTTATTCCCTGCTCCCGGCACATTTTATCCGCATAAGGCCCTAATATTACTTTACCGCTAATGCCGGATATTGCATTACAAAGAGCGTGGAGGACGGCATCGGCGTCACTGTTTCCCTGCAATGATAATTCAGAGGGGATTTCAACTCCCCCCAAGATCAGGGGCCTGTTTTTACCTTCTTCCAGATGATGGCTGTCCTGGCCTATTCCTGTTTTAATTTTCATTTTCTAATCCTTCATACAATTAATCAGCAAAACGTTGTTTTTTTTTGCAACGTTTTTATGCTATCCTGAGCGGTAGCTTTATTTTGTTGTGTTCCTGCCACTTCATGGAACTCCCATTTTACTCCATCAAATACTTGGAATAAACCCAGAAAAAGCGCGTCTGCGTTTAAGCTAAATATTTTTTATTATCAGTTCTTTAAATTTATTGAAACTCTGTTATTTACAAATTAAAGGTTTTCTCTGTT
>CBDUII010000342.1:0-3233 GCA_965367285.1 uncultured bacterium | reverse complement strand
GAATGACAGATAGACAGCATCATTATGAAAAAGATTTAAGTAAAATAATCTAAGGAGATAAGGTGCAATACGGAGAAATCGATAATTCCATTTAAAAAATGCCCTGCTTGCGGAGGTGAGATGCTAGAAAAAGAGGTTGAGAATCTCTTACGTGGCGGTGAAAATACTGCTGCTATGAAAGTAAAAACTGATGTATATCTGCATTGCGGTGAGCGTCTTTATTCTCAGGAATGCATTAGTCGTTTTGAACAAATCAGAGAAAAGCTTATGCTTAGTGACACAGCAGATTTTCAACCTATGGGACAATCTTTTCAGGTAGTTTGATAAATGACCAATTGAAGGAGGCTTAATGGCAGTAGAAGCGGAAGAAAAAAAAGAAACAAAGGGCGTTGCAGTCCAAAAAGTGGATTTTAAGAGTGGCAATGAAATGGCGGCCATAGCAGCGTCTCAAATTAATTATCATATTATGGGATATTACCCGATCACACCGTCAACAGAAATAGCTGAGTATTTAGATGAAATGCATGCAAATGGAAAGCACGATATTTCTTTAATCCCTGCCGACGGAGAACATGGCGCTGCGGGAATCTGCTATGGAGCTGCAACCGCAGGAGGAAGGGTTTTTAATGCTACGTCTGCTAACGGCCTGCTATATGCTATAGAACAATTACCTGTTCAGTCCGGCACCCGCTTTCCTATGGTTCTCAACGTAGTCTGCCGTTCCGTTTCCGGTCCTCTTGATATTCGCGGAGACCACAGCGATGTAATGTCAACCTTGAATCTCGGATGGATTATTCTCTTAGCCAAAGATCCCCAGGAAGTTTATGACATGAATGTTCTGGCAGTAAAAATAGGCGAATTGGAAGATGTGCGCTTACCGGTAATTGTTGCGTTCGACGGTTTTTTTACGTCCCATCAAAAGCGCAGGATACATTTTTTTGAGAATTCGGAAACTATACAGAAATTCATAGGGGAAAATAAACCGCTTTACACATCTGTTGATGTTGAAAATCCGGTAACTATCGGTCCTTATATGAATGATCCGGATCAAATCAATAATAAAAAACAGCTCAGTATGGCAATGGAGGCCGCGTACAGTTCAATCCAGAAGGTGTTTGACGAGTATAAGGAAATTAGCGGCAGGAGTTATAAATTTTTGCAGACTTATAAAACAGAAGACGCCGATGCAGTACTTTTTATTTTGAATTCAGCAGCAGACACAGCAATGGAGGTTGTGGATAAATTAAGGAAGAAAGGGAAGAAAGTAGGTCTGGCCTATCCTTACGTGATTCGCCCTTTTCCCGCGAATGAAATAAGGGCGGCTTTTAAAAATACTAAAGCAATCCTTGTTGCAGACAGGGCGGATTCCTATGGTGGATGGGGCGGCAATATGACCATTGAAGTAAAAGCGGCGTTAAAAGATGATCCGGATAACAAAACACTCCTCATCAGCAGGATATATGGCCTTGGCGGCAAAGAATTCTTTCCGGAAGACGCTGAAGAAATGTTCCAATTAGCCCTTGAAGCGGCTAAAACAGGTAAAGTAAATGTTCCATATGACTATATAGGAGCTGAACCGGGTAACCCATCTTATGTTCCCATCAAAGGAAGAGACCCTATCAGCCTGGAAGAATCAAGTCCCGGAGTAATCAAAGTCACTAAAGACGAAAAAACAGGAAATTTAGTAGTAAAAGGAGTTAAGCAAAGAGAACTTACTGCAATGCCCCATAGGATAGCTCCCGGTCATGGCGCGTGTCCGGGCTGCGGTATTTTCCCGAGCATAGGTACGTTTCTTAAAGGTGTGGAAGGATTTGTTGTTATGCTGTGGCACACCGGGTGTGGAATGGTAGTTACTACCGGCTATCCCAACACTGCCTTTAATATAACCTATATCCATAATCTGTTTCAAAATGGAGCCGCCACATTATCAGGAGTGGTGGAAATGTATAAAGAGAGACAGAGAAGGGGTGAAATAGCAAAAGATCAGGACATAACTTTTATTATGGTTACCGGCGACGGCGGACTGGACATTGGCCTTGGGCCGGCGCTGGGTACCGCGTTCAGAAATCATAATATGATTATTCTGGAATATGACAACGAAGGGTATATGAATACAGGGAATCAGCAATCCTTTACGACGCCGTTAGGACACGCAACCTCTACATCAAATGTCGGTTCCGTTGGAAAAGGGAAGAAGTTCCATCATAAAGATTCCGCGCAATTATTTGCTTCCTGCCATATTCCATACGTTTTTACTGCAGTGGAGACGCAATATAAAGACCTGATTAAAAAAGCGGCAAAAGCAGCATGGTACGCAAAACATGAGGGATTGGCTTTTGGAAAGATTTTATCGGACTGCCCGCTGAATTGGAGACATCCCGATCACACAGGGCAGGCAGTTGTTCAGGCAGCAGTGGACTGTAACTTTTTCCCGCTTTATGAAGTGGAGCGCGGAGTTACAACTCTTAATTATGATCCGGATGCTAAGGGAAAAAAGGTCCCGACTACTGACTGGCTTAAATTGATGGGAAAGACAAAACATTGACTAAAACCGCAATTTGAAAATGTACTTAAAGAATTTGAACGTGAAGTGGAAAGACGCTGGAAGCGGATTAAAGCTATGAGCGAACATCCGGATTTGTAGCAGTTGACAGGGAACAGGGTTCAGTTGTCAGTAAAAATAAAAAATTTCAACTTATACTGATCCCTGTCGACTGATCCCCGGTCCCTATTTGTTATGTCAATTCTAAAAGTTGCAAGGTTAGGCCATCCTGTTTTACGAAAAACCGCTGAAAAAGTTGATATCAAAAAAATTTCTTCTGAAGAAATACAACGTTTAATTGATAACATGATTGATACAATGCGGGAATATGATGGCATTGGCCTTGCCGCCCCTCAGGTACATCAATCACTTCAGATATCTGTCATAGAATCCGACAAAAATCCTCGATACCAGGGGGCTCCTGATATACCGCTTACTATTATTATTAACCCTGAAATCACCTATATGTCTGAAGAAACAGTTGCGGGCTGGGAATCCTGCCTCAGCGTTAAAGATTTGAGAGGAAAAGTAACTCGATCCGCGGAAGTAAATCTTTCGGCTTATAACAGGGAAGGTGAAAAAATAACTATAGAGGCGGGTGGTTTTCTTGCCGTAGCCTTACAGCACGAAATAGACCATCTCAATGGAACGGTGTATTTAGACAGGATAAAAGACTTCAAAACCCTTTCCC
>CBDUII010000341.1:0-3250 GCA_965367285.1 uncultured bacterium | reverse complement strand
CAATTAAAATAACCGGCTCAAATGTAGTAATGGATGGTTGATGGTTATTGTGATTATATCAAAGAAAAGAAATGATTTCAGAATAATTAGGAAGAAAGTTATGAACCGAAAAAAAAAGTAGTGCGGGGAAGAGGTGAAAAGCGTAAAGAAAGGAGGCATTGAAGTGGATGCTCCAAAAACTATTCTGGATAGGCTGCCTACAGGCACAGCATCAAGGGCAAGAAAGCTCCTCCCCAATGGACTAATTAATTTTTTATTCAGGCAATATCCCGCGTATAGAAGAAGTGTAAAAATGATTCACAAAAATATTGCAGAACTGGCAAAACGGGTATGGCCTGATCTCGTTGTGCTTGATGGTTTTATTTGCATGGAAGGCGACTGTCCGGTAAACGGCACACCGGTACATTTAAAAGCTGCTGTCGCTTCTGCTGATCCGATAAAGGCCGATGGAATAGGTGCAAGACTTATCGGATTTAATCCTGAAGAAAATAGGTTACTTGCATTATTTGCGAAAGGAAAATATGGGAGAGTTTTCACTTGAGAATCTTGTAGGCGATGATTTAAACAAAATAAAAAAAAAGTTTACTCCTCACGCTACTTTTGATATTTAGAGTCAATGGCACAACACTTTAGCGGAAATCTAAAAATATTGACAAACTTTTACGGTTTCAACCTTCAGCTCTACCTGTTTTGCTGATTGCTGACAGCTGAATGCTTATTTCCCACTGAGATTATGAACCATATCCACAAGAGCGATTACATTATCGACCGGGGTTTCAGGAAGGATTCCATGACCGAGATTGAAGATATGGCCGGAGCGTCCACCTGCTCTTTTAAGAATATCTTTTACCCGCTTTTCTATCACTGCAGGATTTGAAAGGAGAACTACAGGATCTAAATTGCCCTGCACGGCTTTGTCAAAACCGATCTTTTCCCACCCCACATCCAGGTTGATCCTCCAGTCCATGCCAATAACATCTCCCCCGGCTTCCTTCATGGATTGGAGGAGTGTGGCTGTATTTGTACCGAAATGGATTAACGGAACATTCTGCTCCTTTTTTATGTTTTCTATGATTTTTCTCGAATGAGGTAGTACATATTGACAATAATCCTCTTTAGAAAGGCAGCCGACCCAGCTATCAAAAAGCTGGATCACATCTGCCCCGGCTTTAATCTGGGCCAGAAGATAGTTAATGATTACATTAGATATCTTATCCATAAGCCTGTGCCACATATCAGGAGTGTTATACATCATTTTTTTTGCTTCCAGATAGTTTTTAGACCCACCTCCCTCTATAATGTAGCTTACTAAAGTAAACGGCGCTCCGGAAAAGCCGATCAAAGGGACTTTGCCGTTTAACTCCCGCTTTACTATGCGGATTGCTTCCGGTAAAAATGAAAGCTCCTCATCGGTATTGATGTTTCGTAAAGCATTTATATCTTCATTAGTCCGGACAGGATTGCTTATCACAGGCCCTTCATCTTTCGCGAATTCCAGTTTAATTCCCATCGGCTCCAGGGGCAGCAGGATATCCGCGAATATTATCGCCGCATCCACTCCAATACGATTGATGGGCTGCAACGTAACTTCCGCCGCGAGATCAGGAGTTTTGCACATGGTAAGGAAGTCTACTTTTGATCTTATCTTTCTGTATTCCTCCATATAGCGCCCGGCTTGGCGCATAAGCCATACAGGGGTAAAATCTGTCTTCTCTCTTCGGCAGGCTTTTAGAAATTGATTATTAGACTTTCTATCCATTTTTTTATTGACCCCATCACTTTGTTTTTTCATCAAAGCCTTTTTTTGTCTTTCCCGCGCTATAAACTGTCATTCCTTTAATATTCACGTTTTCGCTAGGATGACAATCAAAAAGCAGGAATCTAATAAGCAATGGCAAGTGAGTAAGTGACCAATGATTAATTCAATGTATCGGTTAACGTAGAGACAGTCAAGTTGAAATTATTTATTTGAATAAAGGTTAAGGTTATGGCAAAATAAAAAAATTAATTGGCGTTAACCTGAATTCCATTAAATTTAAAAAAGGAGAGCATGAAAACCGAAATAGAGGTCGTTAAATTGCCTGTTACCAACGAATTAGGCTTCTATGAAATAAGGATGGAAAGTATAGGCGGTTTTGGGGCAAACCTTGCGGGAAAAATCCTGGGAGAAGCAGGCATTCTTCTCATGGGTTACAACGGATCGAATTTTTCCAGCTATGGATCGGAAAAAAAGGGATCACCGGTTAAATCTTTTATACGCTTTTGCGAATCCGACGTCCAGGTCAGGACTAACAGTCCTGTAACCGAACCTCACATGCTGGTTATTTTCCATGAGGGGATGGTCAATAGCAATCCTGTTACGCAGGGAGTTACCCCTCAAAGTACGGTGGTAATGGCTACTTCCAAATCTCCTGCCGAAGCGAGGGATTATTTAAAACTTCAAGGGGGAACAATCCATTGTGTTGACGGGATAAAAATTGCTGTCGAAGAAAAAACCAGGGTTAACACAGCCCTTCTTGGAGCAATTTGTAAGGCATCAGGATTTATTAATCCTGATGCCATTAAAGAGATGATTTCTTTAAACCTTGGGAAAAAATACGCCTTCCTGATTGACGCCAACCTGAAAACCTTTGACAGGGGATATGCGGAAGGAGTATCAGAATATTTTGAAGATGACGGAAAATATCCCTTTGTTCCTTTTAAAAGAAAGGGTCAGGATTTAGGTTACTTAAACCAGACCATTGGTGGGATACTTACAACTCCGGCAACCACTATTCATAAAGATTTATCTTCCAGCAGAATGGGATGGATCCCTGTTCTTAGCTTGAGCAAATGCACTTCCTGCGGTGAGTGTGATATTACCTGTCCTGATTACTGTTTTATCTGGGAAAACGGTGTGGACAAGAAAGGCAAAGAGGTTCGTGAATTAAAGCGTATTAATTATGAGCATTGCAAGGGGTGCCTGAGATGCGTGGAGATTTGCAAGTTCGACGCCCTCGAATCCCGCAAAGAATACGAAGTTGACCCGAAAATTCTTCAGGAAGGTTTTACGGAGTAGATCAGGGATCGGTGGTCAGGGGTCAGGTAAGTTCTCAATATGTTGATGCTAACTAGCATTTCGAAATATGTCATTTCCGAATGCTTCTGTCGGGAATCCACAGTCTGTAGTACATGCCTGGATTCCCGCTTTCGTGGGAATGACAGATAGACAGCATCATTATGAAAAAGATTTAAGTAAAATAATCTAAGG
>CBDUII010000340.1:0-3261 GCA_965367285.1 uncultured bacterium | reverse complement strand
GTAAATAAATTTAGAAATACTTTTGTGATTGTTTTGTAAGAACTTACGAAAGATTGATTTGATATGAGTTACGAAGATTTACCCTGTTTCTATCTCTTAATCAGTAGGTTCCCGGTTCGATTCCGGGGCGGCTCAGTAATTAAACTTTCAGCGGTCAGCAATCAGCTTTCAGTTTACACCCCCTGTGGTTTCGACCCCAATTCCTTGGATTCTTCTTTTTCTAATTACGGGTATTATTGGATGGATAATCTATAACTTGCTTATACAAAGTTAAAACCTGTTGCATGTGAAAAAGATACGAGTAGAGTTTAACAAGAATCAGAGGGATAAATTTAAACGTCTTTTGGCTTATGTCTTTCTTGTATACTGCACCCCATTAAGAAAGGCGGTATAAATAAGGAGTATTTATACTCTATAATACCATTTTTTGAAAGGGGGCATAATGAAATACCGTAAATGGAATCTATTTTGCGATCTGACTCATCTTATTATCTTAAATCTTAAACACTCTACAGGAGGTTTGAATCGAGCCTATGGCACGACGGTATGACAAGCATGAAAAACTGGGTCAATATCTGGACAGCCTCAAAAAAATTGATGAAAATACCAGGGACGGTTTTATCGAAGGGATCATGCTTTTGATAAAAGAAAATAACCCTCATTTATTAGATGATTTAGTTATGGGATTCCCTTTGAGTCTGCACCGAATACGTTGGTACGACAAGGATCCTTACTTATGGCTTATTTTTAACGGGCTTGAATACGCGAATGAAAAGCTTCTTAATGAAGTTGCTTCATATTTGGAACTGGAGATTTCCAAATTATAAGGTTCACGGGCAAGGGGAAAACACTATTGTTCTCAAAAAAAGTCGTGAAATTTACGACCCTTCCAGCATCCTGGTTCCAAAACCCTCTTTTTTCATTAATTTAAGTTCTTGGACTTTTTTGATTTGCTCGGGAGTCAATACAGTAAAGACTCTAACCATTGTCTCTGTATTTAATCTTATTTTCCGGGCGGTAAGCTTTCCAAGTTCATCGGATTTGGACAGGATCTTTTCTTCGTTAAAAGACCCTGAATGAAGCTCGTCTCTCATGTCGAGACGGGTTATTTTAATATCCGCTGTTAAACGAATATCTTTTTTTTTATAATCTAATTGAGCGGTTTTTATTTTGGCAATCTGATCATTACTCAAACCCAGATCTTTCGCAAAATTCAGAATGTGTGATACAGAGTCCGTAACTTCTGACCCGCGCCCCTCTTGAAATCTTTTGCTTTTATTACCGGTGGAAAGCTTTTTATGGAAATCCTGCTCATGTTCATGATTATGTTTAGCTCCTGCTCCCGCCGGATAAAACAAAAAATAAATTCCAACAATGAATACAAGCACAAACTTAAAATGCTTCTCATTAGTTCCCATTATTTTTCCATCCCTCCTGTTTATAGCATCCAAGTTTATTACTATTTTTATAAACTTTTTCCGTAAAATATTACTTATTCTCAATTATTTTATCCAGCTTTTTTTGATAAATAGACCGCAGTTTTATTGAAACAGGGCCTGGTTTTCCATCTCCTACTTTCCTTCCGTCACAAATAGTTACAGGCATAACACCTTTAGTGGTGCTGGTTATAAAAAGCTCATCCGCTGTTGGAATCTCTTCCGGGCTGATTTTACATTCCTGAACGGTGATCCCATTTTCTCTCGCAACATCTATCAACATCTTTCTGGTTATTCCTATCAAGATACCACACTCAGGATCCGCGGTTTTAACACCTCCATTTTTAACAAGGTAAAAATTACTGGTAGTGCATTCAGATACAAATCCGTCTGAATTAAGCATTAAACCGTCATAAGCGCCCATCTTTTCAGCCTCAATAATTGCTAATATAGAGTTTAAATAATTTCCGGTTTTAATTCCAGGGTTCAAAGAGTCTTTTAAATTTCTTTTGGTTGAAACTACAGATATTGCAATTCCTTTCGAATAGTATTCTTCGGGATACTTTTCCGCCTCTTTTACATAAAGTATCATGGTTGGTGAATTGCAGGATACAGGGCTGATATGGATATCTCCTTTCCCTCTTGTAATTACCATCCTTACGTAAGATTCACTATTTTCCGCGGCATCAATGGTTTTTTGTATTTCTTCTAATAGATATTCGTCTGTAAAAGGTATTTTTAGTGAAATTGCCTTTGCGGACGCTTTAAGCCTCGTTAAATGCTCTTTTTCGGTAAACAGTTTTCCTTTGTATGTAGCAAAAACTTCATAAACACTGTCACCGAACAATAACCCGTGATCAAATACAGAAACAAATGCCTGGTCCGGCGGCATTATCTGTCCATTAATGTTAATAAGAGTTGCCATTTTGCATTCCCTATAATAGTTCACCGCAAAGATCGCGGAGTACGCAGAAAAATTATCTATGGGGGGAGGGATCAGGTTTCAGTGGCCGGATTTTTTATTCCTGATCCCTAAGTTATTAATCTCAGTGACCTTTGCACAGCAAATCTGTAAAATTGTGTTTTTTTAGCACAATTTTGTTAGTAGACCGGGCGGCAGCCTATTTGGTTGCGGCCCCCTGGCCGCTCTGTGTTCTTTGCGGTTAATTGAACTTTTCGCATTACCTTATCATTTCCTTAACCCTATTTATATCATAAAAAAAATAAGGAAACTCCCTGAAACACACAGTCTGATTTTCCTGTTCCTTTTCCTCTAAAATCTTTAGTTGATCTTTGGTTTCTAAATAATAGTTGTTGAGAAAAACCGAAAGCTCTTCTGTAATAGCCTTTAATTTCTGATAATGCTCTTTTTTATCTTTTTTAGAGGGTTCCTGCTGAAATAGTTTCTTTTTTTCTTCAGCTAATGTGTTAAATTTTTTCTTTGTCTCCCCTCCTTCCACCCTGTTTTCAAAAATTTCCGGTTTGAGCTTTATATTTCTGATTATTGTTTTCTGATTCTCTATGTCATTTATTTGAACTCTATTTACCGGCAAATCAGGAAAAAGAGTAAGTGAAGCGGCTATATAATGAGGTGGCTTTATTTTGAAATACCTGTCTATGATTCCGTCAGTTATCTCATCATATTTTGCGCCACTTATTCCGTGAATGAATATATCAGCAAAAAATAACCGTAAAAACAGGGTCAGAAGAACTGCTTTGGGGCGTAAGTTGATTTGGTCCTCATGTATAATTTTAATCGCATGCTCGAAATCTCCCTTTTGATATTTAAATAATCAAACCTCCTCAGCTGAATTGGAACTTCTGG
>CBDUII010000339.1:0-3302 GCA_965367285.1 uncultured bacterium | reverse complement strand
TTCCATTTTTTGTGATTGGAGTAATTGTCTTTCAAGATGTTGTTTTTCTTTTTCTGCTTTTTCACGTTTTGTTACGTCACGCACGGAAGTGATAATATATATATAGCCTTGTATTTTGATTAATGAAGCAGAGATCTCAGCAGGTAGTCTGGTATTATCTTTTGTAAGGCAGGTTAATTCATCACTATATCCGTTTCCTCTTTTATAAACAGAATTTACAAAATCCATCATCTTACTCATCTCATCTCTATGAATTGTAGATATTGGTGTAGATAATAATTCATCTATGCTGTCATATCCTAACATTTGTACTGCCTTAAAATTAGTGTCAATAATCCGGTCGATTTTTGAGTCAATGACAAACATCGCATCATTGCTGAACTCAAAAATATTACGGAATTTTTCTTCGCTTTCTTTTAAAGCTTCTGCTGAATCCGCAAGCTTTTTCAAATACTTTGCCTCAGCTTCAAGCTTTATTTTTTTCTTTTCAGATACATAAAGTCTTCCGCCAATAAAACTAATTGTTGAAACTAAGCCCGCTAAGATTAAAAAAAGGCTTAATTTATGCGCATTACTTTTTTCATAAAATTCAGTTAAATCTTTTTTTGTACCAATAATCCACGTAAGATTTTTTGCTGGAGAGAATAGAATATTAGTATTTAGATATTTAATTCCTTTATTATCTTCTACTATTTTCTCTTCCAGGTTATGGCTAAAAGGTTTGTACAATTCTTTAGGATTGCCAGCAAATAATTTATTTTCTTGATTTAACAAAAACATTCCGCTTTCGCTTAAATTGTTTAAAAAATACTTTGCATTCAGGCTAAGCCCAACAACACCTTTAACTTCTTCATTAACATACAATGGGGTAAAAATTCTTAGAGTGGGTCTATAAGGAATTTCAACTTTTCCTTTTTCAATATTTAAGCTTAATTTTGAAAAATATATTTGCCCTTCACTAAATTCTATTGATTTTTTAAAATAATTCGTATTACTTTTATCTTGTAAGTTTTTTGCGGGAACTAAAATTGGCTTCTGGTTGTTTTCATGATCAACTCTTACTGTTTCCATTCCTTTTTTACCTAATAATCTAATTCGATAATATTCCTCATTAATTTCTGCAAAATCTTTAAAAATATCGGCTACTATATTTTCAAAATCTTCATGAGGATACCATCTTTTTAATTCATTAGTAAGAAACCCGATTTCGTGCTTTCTTTCCTCCTTCTTCGATTTTAAAAATTTAGCAGTTTCTTTTAGAAATGTTTTTTGTTTTGACATAATTTGAGCTAAAAGATCAGTTTCAAATTTTTTTTGAACAGTATTTGTAAGATATAGCGCAGAACCAATTACTACAATCCCAATACCGTACAGGATTCTGTTTGGCTTAACCATTTGCCCCCTTCACTGAAATGCTCTTTCTTTATAAAATTCTCAAATTTTTCTTTAATTTTCATTATGTATATTTTACAACAACAATTCAAAAAATCACAACAACAACTCAAAATATGCAAGTAAAAAATAACCTCATAACCCCTAATAGTTAGAATGAATTCGAGAGATTAGTGGCTAATTTTCAATGATTAGCAGCTAAAATTTATCCGAAAACGGACATCCTGATTGTCCGGTTTTAAAAGGGAGCAGGGTAATTTCGAAAGAGTTTTAAAAATTGCTCTGCCGGTATTGGAGGGCTTATATAATGACCTTGTATGGAATCGCAATTATTTTCCCGCAAAAATTCAAGCTGCTCTTTTGTCTCCACTCCTTCAGCAATGACTTTAAAATTAAGGCTGTGGGCCAGGGCAATGATCGCTTTAACAATTGCCGCGTCTTTTTTATTAGTTGTTAGACATTGAATAAAAGACCTGTCGATCTTTAAAACATCAACCGGCAAGTGTTTAAGATAGCTTAAGGATGAGTAGCCTGTGCCAAAATCGTCAATTGCGAAATTTATACCGATAGATTTAATCTTAGACAAAATTTCAATAGCCCCTGCCGCGTTTTTCATGATAGCGCTTTCCGTAAGTTCCAGTTCCAATAGATCAGGATCAAGGGCGGTATCTTTTAAAACTTGCAATATTATTTCAAGTAAATTTTCCTGCTGGAACTGGCAGGCTGAGAGATTTACAGCTACTTTTAGAGGCAAAGACCCGTTTTTATGAAACGCCTGATTTTGTTTGCAGGCGGTTTGTAATACCCATTCGCCTATGGGCACAATCAGCCCGCTTTCTTCGACTATAGGAATAAATTCACCGGGAGGCACCAACCCCAGGCCGGGGCAGTTCCAGCGTATCAATGCCTCCATTCCGTTTATTTTCCCTGTTTGAAGGTCAACCTGCGGCTGGTAGTGCAGCAAAAACTCATTTTGCTTCAGCGCTCTGTATAACCTGTTTCCTAACATTACTTTTTCAAAGTCTTTAGCATTCATCTCTGATTTGCAGAATTTGAAATTATTGCCGCCCAGTTTTCCAGCTCTATCCATTGCAGTATCAACTTTTTTCATCAGAGTTTCCGGTTCATATCCATCGTCAGGATAAATGCCTATGCCTATACTGAAAGTAACGAAAAACTCGTACCCCTCGAGCAGGAGAGGAGATTCAAAGGATTCAAGAATTCTTTTTAAAATCATGGTTACATTATATCTATTTTCGATTTGTGATATCAGAATGGCAAATTCATTCCCATACAGGTGGGCAATATTATCTTTATTTCGAGTGGCGTCCTTAAGGCGTTTCGCGACCGCTTCCAGCAGTTTATCACCGGCTGCATGGCCTAAACTGTTATTGATCTTCCTGAAACGATCCAGCCCCAACAAAACTACAGCAAGCTTTTGTTTTTTGTTTTTCGCCTGATTTATTGCCACGGATAGAATTTTAGAAAATAACTGCCGGTTTGGCAGTCCGGTTAAGGAATTATGCCTGGATTGGCATGCTTCCGGCTTATCATCCATTAAATTCCCGGTTTTAAGAGCGGTGATCATGATGCTCCCTTTTGATCTGCTTGATCATATTTACCAGCTTAATTCTGTCAAGCGGTTTGCGAAAAAAACCATATGCTCCATAATTCACAGAGGCCATGGCATTTTCTTCACTGGCGTATCCCGCATAGATAATCACTTTTGTTTTCGGATATAATTTGCGAATGGTTTTTAATAGTTCTATCCCGTTCATATTCGGCATTCTGAAATCCGTCACCACCACATCAGCCCCCTCTTTTTTAAGCACAGACAATGCCTCCTGACCGCATGAACCCTCTGTGTCAATATAGATGAGACACCTGCCCTGTGGTTAATTAGAGTAGAG
>CBDUII010000338.1:0-3304 GCA_965367285.1 uncultured bacterium | reverse complement strand
TGAGTAAAAACTTTATAAACCATGGTACCTTTCAGGACTAATAAAACATGCCACCGCCTCTGGGGGTGGTAATTTGACTTGTTTCGTATTTCGAAATTCGAATTTTCACTTTAGCAACTTGTCCGATTTCAACAAAGTTACGGCATATCGGCAACAAATTGTCGCTGTTGGGTTACTAATGGCCTAAATACGCACATTTATCCCGCCTGTAGAACCACTGTGAATATCGCTCTGAAACGCCTTCATTATTCGTTTAACCTTCTCCTCTGACTTGATTACATTTTTAGACATCTGCATTGCAAGAGTCCTCACCATAAGAAATTTTGACTTTCTAATCAAGCGATCGTTTAACGTTGTTAATGGGTTCTGTAAAGATATAGCCACTTTTGTCTCAGTTAAAAAAACAATTTATATAATTAATATTAACCTGATATCATCAATTAAATAAATAACTTATAGCATGTTTTTCGTCGTTCTCTGAAAAAAACAATACTATTACTCTGTCAATGTAACGGCAAAATTCTTGAAAAAATTAGTGCTTTTAACTATTAAATAATTTGAATTTACAAATTTAACTAAAATTTCAGCAGCTTTATTACGATAAGAAATATATACAGTAAAATGTTCTCCGTAATAATATAATTGGAGGGATTTGAAAATGAATATTAAATATAGAGTTGGAGTTATCGGATGCGGTCGTATTGCCGGCATGCTTGAAGACGACCCTCTTAGAGGAAAGCCGTGCACCCATGCCGGAGCATTTAATGCCGTTCAGGAAACAAACATAATCGCTGCCTGCGATATTAACAAAGAGCGATTAAATAAATTTGGAAAAAGATGGAATGTTTCCAACCTTTACACAAATTATTACAAAATGCTGGAAAAAGAGGCAATTGATATTGTAAGTGTCGCGGCGTGGACACGATTTCACCGTGAAATGGTGGTCGCAGCCGCGGAATCCGGTGTTCGAGGAATTTACTGCGAAAAACCGATGGCATTAACTTTAGACCAGGCAGAAGAGATGCTCAATGTTTGCAATGAAAACAATGTGAAGATCGTAATAAATCATGAACGAAGATGGGACCCATATTACTTGAAGGTAAAAAAAATCATTGAGGAAGGGAAAATCGGTGAACTAAAAACAATTATTGGAAATGCCCTGACATGGGACGACCATGAGGCAAAGAAGGTAGAAATTTACGGCGGAGGAACAATGTTTCATGACGGTACACACCTGACAGATATTTTAAGATTCTTTGCGGGTGAACCTGGCTGGGTTTCAGCTTATGAAGAAAGACCAAACGGAGCAGAATATGTTGAGAATACTATCTTTGGACTTGTTTGGTTTTTAAATGGCACAAAGGCTTTTTTAGAAGGTGGAGGAAGCAGAAATTATTTTAACTTCGAGCTCGATCTGCAGGGAACGGAGGGCAGAATCATAATAGGTAATGGAACTAAAGAATTATACCTTACTAAAAAAAGCAAAAGATTTTCGGGCTTCAGGGAATTGGAAAAACTTGAATTGACAGCTCCGGATAATAATGCCAATTCTTTTATAAGTGGTGTAAAAGATTTAATCAGGTGCATTGAGACCGGATGCAAATCAAATTCCAGCGGGGAGGACGGCAAGAAAGCCCTTGAAATTATATTCGCTCTTTACGAATCCGCAAGAAATGAAGGGAAAAGAGTTTCTATGCCGCTTTCTTAACATACTTTTTGACACAAAACTAAAGTTTCTTAATCATTAACCGATAAGAGACATAAGAATTAAATAAATATCATTAAGGGATTCAAGACAAAATATTATGATCTACTTAATTTCAAACTATTTTAGGAAGGGGGGATAGAGAAATAAATTTCATGAACCCGATTAACTAAATGAGCAGGGAAGCTCATTTATCCATAATAGAACCGGATTAAGGTTCTGTTAAATTAATACCTTTCAAGGAGGATAATCAAATGGCAATACGTATATTTAATAACATTGTTTCATTAAATGCCCAGAGGTATTTGGGAATAAACAACGATCGGCTCGCAAAATCTGTTGAACGAATTGCTTCCGGTCTCAGGATAAACAGGGGTGCTGACGATGCGGCAGGTCTGGCAATATCGGAAACCCTTCGTTCGGATATTAGAGCGCTCAGACAAGCAGGCCGAAACGCTAATGACGGAATCGCCATGATCAACACCGCTGAGGGTGCTCTTAATGAGCAGGCGGGTATTTTAATTCGTATGAGAGAGCTGTCTTCACAGGCAGCTACTGGCACAGTTGGTTCCACACAAAGACAAACTATTCAAATCGAGTTTAACCAGCTGAGAAAAGAGATCGATAGAATCTCCCTGTCTACAGAGTTTAACGGCCAGTTGCTTGTTGACGGTTCATTGGCTGCAAATGCAGCCAACAATATAATCATTCAGGTAGGTATCGCAAATAACGATGTTAGTAAAATTAACCTGAATGCTGAGGTTGATTTAACTGCTATTACCTCTACAGGATTGAACATTAAGGACTTATCTGTTACAGCCTCGGCAGAAGCGTTAACCTCCCGGGCTCGTATTAACTCGTCTATTGCGACAGTTACCGCAGCACGTGGAGCTTTGGGTGCTGTTCAAAACAGGCTGATAAAAACCATAGCAAACCTCTCGGTTACAGTAGAAAACCTGCAAAGCGCGGAATCTCAAATAAGAGACGCTGATATCGGTGAAGAGGTCGCACTTTTAACAAGAAACCAGATACTGGTTCAGGCTTCCACAGCAATTTTGGCTCAAGCGAACCTGCTTCCTCAATCAGTATTACAGCTGCTCGGGTAATTCAAATTATCCATTTAAGAAAAAGACGGGATGGCAAAATCATGCCATCCCGTTTTTTTTATTCCCAAAAAACCACATTCCATAATGCAGCGAAACCGCAAACAAAAACGAATTACACCCTCCTTAATCCCATGGGTGTTAATTTAATGCGTTTGTGATTGGTTGTCATCGCTGCCTTTTTTGTCATCCTTGCGAATGCGGCTTGTTTGTCATTCCCGCATGCTCTTAGCGGGAATCTAACTTGAGGAATTGAATATCTAACAAGGAATGTAACTACTCAGGTGAAGTGATTTTTGTTACGCAGGTAGGAAAGGATTACCGGAGATTGCTTCGGTGATTGAATCCAGTATATGACGTTTTTGCTTTCTTTCTGTAGAAAGGTAACTTATTTTTCTTTCAAAGTATTTTGTCCTTCGTATTTTGCGTCAGCATCCTGATATTTCCAGTCTCGCTTTTGTTATTCGTATATCTTCTTCTGCGAGTTTTTTTTCAA
>CBDUII010000337.1:0-3324 GCA_965367285.1 uncultured bacterium | reverse complement strand
GTGAATGCGCTTTTTTCTACCTCTTTCAAATTTACACAATAAATATTACACTACCCGACGTATCCTCCCTGCTATAGCTATTATTGGATTGTCAGCAAATACCATCGTGGATCTGTTTAATATTAGCAATGTCCGATATGTCGCTTTTATTGTATGTATCAGTACCTTAATATTGTTTGGATTGGCATTGTGGGAACTATTGAGTCTTAGGATAAGATTACAACAAGAGGATGAAAAGGAGATGGTATATATTCCATTAAATGAAACGTATTGTACTAAATATATAACAAACGAAGTGTTCAGCTGTGTTTCACAGCTTCTACACCTGCTTTTGATCTTAAAGAGCTTTATGATTCAGGTAATCTCAAGAAAATGATGAAGATAAATGTTTTTGACGTTATTGTTGTAGGTGGTGGACATGCGGGCTGTGAGGCAGCACTGGCATCAAGCAGAAAAGGATGCCGGACATTATTGCTGACTCAAAACCTCGATACTATTGCTCAAATGTCCTGCAACCCGGCTATCGGCGGTCTTGCGAAAGGCCATATCGTTAGAGAAATTGACGCCCTGGGCGGTGAAATGGCTAAATGTATTGACCATACGGGTATTCAATTCAGAGTATTAAACGTTAGTAAAGGTCCTGCTGTGCAGGCTTACCGGGCGCAGGCAGATAAGGCGCAGTATCGAGTGTATATGAAAAGGGTACTGGAAAGGAAGGCAAAACTCACCCTGATGCAGGATACTGTGACGAAAATATTAGTTGGAAACAATACCATTAAAGGAATAGATACGCAATCAGGAAACACTTATTACACAAAAAGTCTTATTTTAACAACCGGAACTTTTTTGAACGGTTTAATTCATATAGGACTTAAAAGTTTTCCCTCAGGACGGTTTGGTGAATTTCCTTCAACTGACCTTGCGGATGCTATAAAATCCTTAGGGTTTCAAATAGGAAGATTAAAGACAGGCACGCCGCCAAGAGTGAATTCTAAATCCATTGATTACTCCTCTCTAAAAATTCAACCGGGAGATGATCCTCCGTCGCCGTTTTCTTTCTCAACAAAAAAAATAACCCAGGAACAGATTCCATGTTACCTAACCCATACGAATGCAAAAACTCATGAAATTATTAAAAACAATTTGGATAAATCGCCTCTTTACCAGGGCAATATTACGGGTATAGGTCCCCGTTATTGTCCTTCCATAGAAGACAAGGTTTTCCGTTTTCCTGATAAGTCCAGTCACCAGGTGTTTCTTGAACCGGAAGGGAGAAATACCGAAGAGGTTTACTTAAATGGTATATCCACGAGCCTGCCGCTTGATGTTCAAAAACAGATTTTAAGATCAATCAAAGGGTTGAAACAGGGCGAAATTATGCGGCCCGGTTACGCTGTTGAATATGATTTTGTATATCCCACCCAGCTTTATCCGAGCCTTGAAACCAAGTCAATCAAAGGTCTGTTTCATGCCGGACAAATTAACGGAACATCCGGATATGAAGAAGCTGCCGGACAGGGATTGATCGCCGGTGTTAATGCGGCAAATTTTGTTTTAAACAGGGAACCCTTGATTATTAAAAGATCGGACGCTTATATCGGGGTTTTAATTGATGACCTTGTTACTAAAGGAACTAAAGAACCATACAGGATGTTTACTTCCCGCGCTGAATACCGGTTGATTTTAAGACAGGATAATGCTGATTTAAGACTTTTTGAATTTGCCTATAAAGAAAATCTGATAAGTAAAAAGAACTATGATTTAGTTTGTGAAAAACAGGAAAAAATTAAAACCAAAATCAACTGACGCGGATCTGCTCAAATAAAAGAAAAAGATGAATTAGTTGCTGTAATCAAAAGTAAATGCGACGGCCAATTGAAATTCCCTGTTGTTTTAGCTGATTTGATTAAAAGACCTGAATTCAGCATTAAAGATGTTGCAAATAACGATATGTCTCCTGAAGTGGCAAACCAGGTAGAGATTCAAATCAAGTATGATGGATATATCAAAAGGCAGGAAAAGGAAATCGAACGGTTTAAAAAATTAGAAGCAAAACAAATTCCTGAAAATATCAACTACTCTGCTATCTATGGCCTCTCTAAAGAAGAAATGCAAAAACTTCATGATATCCGACCCTTAACTTTTGGTCAGGCGTCGCGTATTTCCGGCGTTACTCCGTCTGCTATTTCCAGTATTATGGTGTTTTTAAAAAAAGCTTCTAATATATAAATTTCCTTTTTTTCTGCCATATTGAAAGAAATATTTTATAAAAAAGAAGGGTCTTAATTTATATGAGCAAGCTTAATTTGTCACTCCGTTAAATTGTATAGTTGGTTTCAGTTTAACTTTTCATCTAACACTTCTGCGACGAACAGCCTCAAAAATAAAGGGATACTCAGTCTCCTTAATAGAGTATAGCTTCTTAAGACGGTTAGTTGCATTTTCATGGATGCTATCCAACAGAAAAACCGTATCGGCTCTTACAAATAAACTTAGAAATCTTTTTCCTCTAAAAAAAGAGTCTGGCACAGCCAAAAAGCTGAAATTTAAAATTACAGTTAAATTATAACTATCCCAATAACTGCCCAATACAAACCTTGCATTAAGTTTTCCTAATGCCTCAACCCTCTGGAGATCTTTATTTTTAGATATAAACAGGCTTGCTTTTTCTCCATAGCTTGTCATCATTTTAATCAATAGTACTCCAATGGCGAAACAATAGCATATTTATTTTACCAAACAAAAGATTTTCCTGAAACGACTATTTCTGATACTCTCACAAAACATAGCTGTAGCCAGGTATATGGAATTCAAGTTAAGAGGAACGAAGAAACGTTCGTATTTTCTTTCTCCAATATAAGTATGTTTTGCAGACAAAATCACCACAGAATAAAATATATCAAATAACGCAAGATAGACGATCAAAGGGGGTCTATTCGAGAAAAAACCTTTGTATGCACCTAATAGAACAATTATATGAATTAGCATAAAATAGATAACAGTTAAAGAATATGCCAACTCCGGATTACTTGACGCGGCTAAGTTAGATGCCCATTTCCAAATAAAATGCTTGATACCCCAAATAAATTCCTCAATATTGGCAATCTTAAAATACTCAATATTAGGTCCATTTAAACCGACTAAATATCTGCAATATCCAATTAACAAAAGAATGGACAAAACTCCGGTTCCAAGCCACAATATTCTTTTTGAAAGTAGATAAGAACGTTTTCAAAAAAAAAACATACACGGTAAAAAGGCCGCAATTCCTGCAATATTCACGTCAGAAACACATAAGGAAATAACCAAAAATATTCAAATAAA
>CBDUII010000336.1:0-3361 GCA_965367285.1 uncultured bacterium | reverse complement strand
GTAAGATAATATCCCGGAAACTGATTAAAATAGGTTTGACGAAAACGCTCATGATCACCATAAACGGTTCGCATTATTCCCGGCCATGCCGCTTTGATAGCGAGGTATCCTTTTGATGGTCCACTAAGTTCTTTACCGGATTCGTCTAATATCACGGGCTGTATGCCGAAAAACGGTAGTGTCGCGGAACCGGGTTTGGTTGGAATTGCGCCGGGTAAAGGAGTAATCAATATTCCACCTGTTTCCGTTTGCCACCAGGTGTCTACAATAGGACAGCGTTCCTTGCCGATTTCCCGGTAGTACCATAGCCACTCAGGTTCTTTGATAGGTTCTCCAACGGTTCCGAGTAAACGGAGTGAAGAAAGATCGTGTTTGTTTGGCCATTCATTCCCTTCTTTCATCAAAGCCCTTAGAGCTGTCGGGGCGGTGTAAAAGATGTTAATTTTATGCTTTTCCACTATCTGCCAGAACCGTCCGAAGTCGGGATAATTCGGCACTCCCTCAAACATTACTGAAATGGCGCAATTAGCCAATGGGCCGTAAACAATATAAGAATGACCGGTTACCCATCCGATATCAGCAGTACACCAATAGATATCCCCTTCATGATAATCGAAAATCATTTCGTGAGAGTAGGAAGTATAGACCAGGTATCCGCCGGTAGTATGCAGCACTCCCTTGGGCGTGCCTGTAGAACCGGAGGTATATACTATAAACAAAGGGTCTTCCGCGTCCATTTCCTCAGGAGGGCATAGTTCCTTCACGTCCGCCATTGCCTGATCCCAATAAATATCTCTTCCTTCCTCCATGTTTACACTTTCACCTGTTCTTCGGGCAACGATAATTTTTTCAATAGAGGGACATTCAGTGACAGCGGCATCAGCATTGGTTTTCATGGGGATATTTGTTTTTGTTCCTCGCACGCCAGTGTCCTGGGTAATCAGCAGTTTGCATGATGAGTCGTTGATACGGTCTTTCAGGGAATCAGCACTGAACGCTTCGAAAACAACAGAGTGGACTGCTCCAATTCTGGTGAAGGCAAGCATTGCAACCGGAAGTTCGGGAATCATTTGCATATAGTTACAAGCCTGTTCGACTTTTTTTATGTCATTATTCTGTAGTATGTTCTCTAATTTTCGACCATCTTTAAGAAGCTCTGAATATGTAAATGTGTTTGTTTGGTTTGGTGTTTGCTTTTCCGCCAGTATTTTTCCAGCATCGCCGTGCCCCGCCTCCACATGCCTGTCAAGACAGTTATAGCTGACATTAAGTTTACCCCCATCGAACCATTTGATATTCGCTTTGACAAAATCATATTCAACGACATTACCCCATTTTTTTGTCCAGTGCAGCCTTTCAGCTATTTTTCCCCAAAACCCCGCAGGGTCTTCGACAGATTTTTTGTAAAGTTTCTGATATTTTTCTAAAGTACTGATGTGTGCTTTAGCCGAAAAATCAGGACTCGGTGAAAATTTCTTAACATCGCTCATAAAAAAGCTCCTTTTATAATTTTAAATAAATTCTTAACTATAAAAATATATAACAGTTTTGTCATTCCCGCAAGCTGGAATCTAAACCTGTCCTCACGAAAGTGGGGATAGATTCCCAATCAAGTTTGGAATGACAAATAGTGTGATTTCTAACAAAACCTAGTCATTGTAATGATGATTTTTCTTGATTTTGTGGCACATTATTATATGATGTAACAGGAGGTGATGTAATGCATAGGACACAGGTTATTCTGGAAGATAAGCAATATCAATTTCTGAAAAAAGTTTCAAGCGAGGAAAAGAAAAGCATATCGCAGGTATTAAGAGAAATTATTCAAATCTATTCGGAAAAGAAAGGTGTTTTTTCTGTTTCCTCAATAGCGGGAATCGCTGAAGATTCCGAAGTCTATGGCAAAGACCATGACAAATGGTTATATAAGAAAAAATGAGAGATAAAGTTTTTTTTGACACAAGCGCGATCTACGCGTATATCAACAGTAAAGATCCTGATCACAAAAAGGTTAAAAGGTCTGTTAGTTCGAATCCGTGAAAAATGGTAATTAACAATTATGTTTTTAATGAGGTGGTTACACTGATTCTTTCACGTCTCGGACATAATACAGCGATCAAGGTAGGCAATACTCTTTTAAACTCACCTCAGATTGAAAAAACTTGGGTGACTCAAAATGACGAGAAAGAAGCGTGGAATTTGTTGTCTGAGCGGAAAGATAAAGAATACAGCTTCACGGATTGCATTAGTTTTGTTGTAATGCGAAGAGATGATATTAAAAGATATGTTGCTACTGACTATCATTTTAAACAGGAAGGTTTTGAACGCGCATAGCGAGTGTATTTCCAACATGTCATTCCCGAATGTTGCCCCTTTTGTCATTCCGCCACTCCCCGCATGTCATTCCCGAATGCACTTATCGGGAATCCAGGAACGACTTCTCAAATCACAATTGATTTTATCATCAATAACCCATAATATTTTAATATAATTATGCTTTCACAAATCGAGAAATAGCTCCTCTTCCAAGTCACATTCATTAACAATTGGGACTGAATTAAATGGCTGCTCCCGGCGGTTCATCGACAATTACGGGCGTTGAATTTGAGTTATGGTTTACATCTCTCAAATTTGCGGAACTTTTCTTTGAAGATAATATGACCGTAACCCCTCAGGCTTTAACAAACATTGATACTAAAACCGGGGAAGTAAATATTATCAGTGTAGACGACCTGCATATAAAAAAAGGGAGTAAAGATTATTTTTTCAATATTAAATACAGGTCCCCTAACATTACCCATTGGACAGTTTCCAGCCTGGCAAATACAAACGTCATTTCCGACTTCCTGAAACAACATCAACAAAACCCTGATTCTAAATTATATTTTGTAACGCAAAGTCACTGTTCCCTTTTTCAGGAGGTGATACCGAGAGCAAGAGAAGCGCATAACAGGAAAGATATTGAAATACGCCTTAAGACCAAAACAAAAAAATACTTAAAGGAATGGGATGATCTAAAAAAGCGATCAGGTTTTGATGACTCAGCTCTGATTCGATTTTCAAAAAACCTGCACTATAAACATATTATTGACACCGATGAAATCAAAAAGCTCATCACCGACAAATTTAAAGGTCACGTCAGGTTTCACCAAACTGTTCTCGATCATCTTTTTCAATTATCGATTGACGCGGCAAAATTCAAAAAAACAATCAATAAAACAAAAGTTATCGTTTTCTTAGAAGAAAAAGGCATTACCAGAAAATATCACCTTGCCCTTAATACTATCATTGACCAAATTAAACTTAATTCATCTATCTCAACTACATGCAAAAACCCAAGTTAAACAATTATTTGCCTGTC
>CBDUII010000335.1:0-3364 GCA_965367285.1 uncultured bacterium | reverse complement strand
ACCATGCTGTGAATCTCAAAAGGGTAGGGGAGGGGAAAAGACCGGCGAATAGTATCTGGCTCTGGGGCAGCGGGAAAAAACCGGCCTTGCCTGACCTTAAAAAGATGTACGGTCTTGAAGGAGCTGTAATATCAGCCGTGGACCTTTTAAAAGGGATCGGTATTTATGCCGGACTTGAGGCGGTAAAAGTGCCCGGCGCCACCGGGTATCTTGATACGAATTATAAAGGTAAAGTTGACAGCGCTTTAAAAGTTCTTGAAGAAAAAAATTTCGTTTACATACATGTAGAAGCGCCTGATGAAGCTTCTCATGGCGGCAGTTATGAAAACAAGATAAAGGCCATTGAAGATTTTGACTCAAAAGTTGTGGGAAAAATTCTTAAGGGAATAAACGGATATAAAAAATACAAAGTTCTTTTAACTTCAGATCATCCCACACCCCTGAATCTTATGACCCATACTGCTGAAAATGTGCCTTTTGCTATTTATTCTCCGGATATGGATGGAGATAAAACCATAGCATTTAGCGAAAATCTGGTTAAAGAAGGTTCAAAAAACTTTAAAAAAGGATTTGAAATAATGGAGTATTTTGTTAATGGGTAAGGTTATAACCTGGCAAAGCCACAACCAAAATAAAAAAACTGTTTTATTGTAGTCGTAGTGAAAATCCGAAATTCGAATATCGAATATCGAAACAAATCAGAATGACTGAAGTTCCAATGTCCGAAACGAAAAAAAAGCTTTTTAAAGCAAAAGTGTATTTTTTTATTTTTGAGTTTAGAGCACTGTAGCTACTTTTTTTACTTTAGGTGTTTTAGATCACTTTACATTTTAGTTCGCTTTTTGCTTTTGTTTATGTATCTTTTTTGCTTATTGTAATTTATTTGCAATTTGTCATTTGAGATTTGAAATTTACTACTATGCGATTAATTGTACAAAAATATGGAGGTACTTCCGTGGGAAGCATTGAGCGAATTAAGGAAGTGGCCAAAAAAATAGCAGCATCTAAAACGGATGGACTGGATATTGTTGTTGTGGTGTCTGCAATGGGGGGTGAAACAGATAAGCTTTTAGAGATGGCACATGAGATTTCACCTGACCCGGAAAAACGTGAAATGGATTTGCTCCTTTCTTCCGGAGAAAGAGTCTCTTGTTCGCTTCTTGCGATGGCTATTCGACAGCTTGGATATAAAGCCGCTTCTTTCACTGGCAGGCAGGTGGGAATTCTGACGGACAGCGCTCATACTAAAGCACGGATTAAGAAGATTGAAACCCATAAGATTCATAAGGCGCTTGAAGAAGGTTTGATAGTTGTTGTCGCGGGATTCCAGGGAGTCGATGAAAAAGAAAACGTGACGACTCTTGGACGCGGAGGTTCAGATACTTCCGCCGTGGCTCTGGCCGCTGCTTTAAAGGCAGATCTTTGCGAAATATATTCTGATGTTGAAGGGATATTTACTTCAGATCCTAACATTGTGCCTGAAGCAAGGAAATTAAATAAGATTTCCTATGAGGATATGATGGAGATGGCCGGCTCGGGTGCGAAAATTCTTCAGATTCGCTCGGTTCAATTTGCAAAAAAATATAACATCCCTGTATATGTCAAATCATCTTTTAAAAATGGAGAGGGAACATTAGTAACAAGGGAGGATTCGGATATGGAAGAAATTGAGGTATCAGGTGTAACTTATGATAAGGATCAAGCTAAAATTTCAATTGTAGGAGTACCGGACAAACCGGGTATTGCGTCTAAAATTTTTAATGTAGTAGCGGATGCAAATATTGTTATCGATATGATAATTCAGAATATCAGTCATGAGGGATTGACCGATATTTCCTTTACCGTGCCTAAAAACGACGCTAAAAAAGGATTGGAATTGGCCAATGACGTTGGAAAAGGAATCAAGGCAAAAGATGTTAAAATAGATGAAAATATGTCTAAAATCTCTATCATTGGCGCGGGAATGAGGAACCATTCAGGAATTGCCGCGAAGATGTTCCGGGTGCTGGCAAAAGAAAATATTAATATTATAATGATCAGCACATCGGAAATTAAAATCTCATGTGTTATAGAAAACAAATACACGGAATTAGCCGTTCGGGTGCTTCATAAAGCCTTTGGGCTGGGAAAGGAGAAATAATTTATTAATTATCAGTTACCAATGAACAATTATTTGTAGGGGCATACCGGAGGGAAGAGCAAGGCAGAAGGCACAGAGGAACAAAGGCGGAGATGCGGAACAGCAGAATATCGAACAAGGAATATCGAATATCAAAGTAAAAACATTCGGAATTCTGCGGTTCCTTGTTCTGCATTCGATATTCTCTTTTAAAAGGCTGAATGCTTTACAAAATAATGCAATTATGACAACCAAATTAATGTAATAAATATTGACAATTCCTCCCTTTATGTTAGAAAAACTGACCGCTGTACGCTATAGAAACAATCCCAACCGGTTATGTAAATGGAGATAATCTGCAATATGGTGCAACCGTTGCTCAGTCAGTCAGTTTAACTCCCTCTAAAAATTCCCGAACACCCCCGCTGTCATTCCCGAATGTTCCCCGATTAAGCTTGTCCTCGCATGCTTTAAGCGGGGAGCGTACGAGGACAAGATTTATCGGGAATCCATTCCTGGAATCACATAATGGCAAGCCTGACCCCATTAAGAAGCGCCAGACATTCCGGCTTCCGGCCGGCTTCTATTCTTTTCTTTTGATTTCCACCTTTGTTTTTTCACTTCTAATAAAACCAGGTCCTGTCTATGCCGCGTGGACTGATGGACAGGCGGCGGATGTAGTGCTGGGACAGGCTGACTTTACATCAGGTACTGCCAATCGTGGTACCGGAGTAGCCGCCAACACAATGAATGGGCCGCAATCTGCCTGTGTTGATCCCGCTACAAACAAAGTATTTGTAGTAGATACGAGTAACCACCGTGTTTTACGATTCAGCTCCACAAATGCTCTAATAGACGGCTCCGATGCCGAAGGTGTATTGGCCCTACTTCCGCTATTCACCCCTTATTTTATAAAAATTTCCTTATAGACAGAATGCAATCTATTTAAAAACAATCACATAATTTTCAAAACAGCGCAAAAGGCGCTGTAGTGCCGACCTACCCCCTTGACTTACCTTTGTATTTACCGAAAATGGAATAATGTTTTTACGATTCAAAAAACGTTTCAAAGACGGTAAGGAACATCGCTATTGGAGCATTGTAGAGAACAGGAAAGTTAGAGGGAAGCGAGTAGTACAGCGACACGTTCTTTATCTTGGAGAGATAAATGATAATCAAAGAGCGTCTTGGGGCCCGCGAAAAAACAACTTTACAATCTTTATAAAAAAAATCTCAACAAATGGT
>CBDUII010000334.1:0-3379 GCA_965367285.1 uncultured bacterium | reverse complement strand
TCGATAAAGGATTGTTTTTCCTTTGCCGCGTGATATTCCGCGTTTTCAGAAAGATCACCATGGGCGCGTGCTGTCTCGATTTCTTTGACAACCGCATGGCGATCTTTTGATTTCAACCGCTGGAGTTCTTCTGTCAGTTTATCGTGGCCTTCTTTTGTCATAGGGACTTTACCGGACATAATAATTTACCTCCAAAATTAATGAAATATTGTAACTCCAAAAATATACAGCAAAGAGATACAATAAACAATAGATACATTTATGTGTTTCATCCGAATTGAAGCTCCCAGCAGCAAAGCTGCGAGGAATGCGTTCGCTAAACACTTTCAAAGAAAATTTTGAGAAATATCAAAAAACCTCTGAATTATAATATTTTTCTTTTGCAACTTGAGTAACACTTAAAGTAAAGTACGTTTATAGAGTAATTTAATACATTAATAAAAGCGCAAGCCAATTTCGGAGAAATATTATGGCTCTTGGCAAATTTTTTACCAAAAAAGAAGAAGCAGTTTCTGCTAAAAAATCTGTTTCAGTGGGTACCCAAAAACCTGTCCCACCGGCCGCAAAAAGACATGTTGTAGCGCTTACCCGGAGACCTGTCGTTACTGCTGATGCTGCAGGCAGCCCGTTAACCAAACAGGACGCACTAATAATAAAAAATTTAAATTTATTTAAGAATTACAATAAGCACAAGAATTCTGTATTAGAAAACTGCATAACCATTGAAAAATTAGCAGCTTACCGTGTCATTTCATTACTGCTTCATGTGAACATCTCCGGCCTTCCCGGATATATAGAAAATCCTAAAGTTCCGAATGGAATTAAACATTTTAAAATTTCCAATGAGCAACTGGATGTCGCCAAAAAACTCTTCAGGGGCGTCTTTTTAAATGATACGTACTTGAAATCAATAAAGGAGGAAAATTGCAAAATAGAATCATTGCTTACTATTGGAAGTATAGGTTCGATCGCCCAGAATTCTGATTTCGATTTTTGGCTATGTGTTAATGAAGATGACTTTGCTTCCGAAGAGATATTCTTATTGAAAAGAAAGTTAAAAAAAATAGAAGAGTGGGCGGACGATAAATTCGATCTGGAGGTTCACTTTTTTATAACAGATTTTAAAAAAGCAATACGAAATGAGTTTGGAGCTACAGATGAAGAAAGTACCGGCACGGCAATGGCCAAACTGTTGAAAGAGGAGTTTTTAAGGTCTTATTTCCTGGTGGCGGGCAAAATTCCATATTGGAGTGTGATGCCTGTGGATACCAATGAGTCCTCCTATAATAAAATAGTGGACTATATCGAAAAGTCAAAACATATTAATGAAGATAATTTTATTGATTTAGGCCCGACACCAAGTATCAGTACGGACGAATATTTTGGTGCTGCGTTATGACAGATTAATAAGGCACTTTCCAGCCCATATAAATCGGTTTTTAAAATGGCGCTTCTGCTTGCGTATGTGGCTGATGAAAAGGGTGGTCTCATTTGCGAGGATCTAAAAAAAAGAATTTTCTGCCCTGGTGAAAACCAAGGGTTTGGAAATAAAAATCAGCCAGAATGATCTTACAGTATTAGGAAGAAAAATATACGTTATTTACTTAAAACGACCGGCAAATTTAACTGTATATCACAGTTCAGCGACAAAGACCCGCACCAGGATAATTTGACGCTTGTGCGAACATCCCAACACGGACAAAATGAAATATTTAATGTCTACATGGATGATGTTATAAAGTTGATTTTGAAAAAGGGCGATCCCAGGGAATATTTCTTATACACTTCAAAATCAGCATTAGGTGCGCTAACCTGGATTGTGCTGAACAAATGCTATGGGCCAAAGACAAGACTGAATATCATGAATTACCAGTATGTGGAGGATATGAATTTATTGATAGCAGATCTATTGTCTTTTTTACCGCCTATTCATATTTCTAAAATTGATAGTAAAACTGCTGCATAGAGCCGTTAAAGAAAAGGTTTATATCGTAATTAATTTCTCTATTCCAAAATGGACAAAAGAAGTCAAAACCGTTGGAATTATTTCCCGGAATAGTTGGGGTGAAATGTTTTTGCAGAAATACAGTGGAAAAGAAGGTCTGAATAAAGCAGTAGAGGCTCTTAAAGAAGGTAAACTTGAGTTGTTACGTGAGCTTAAAAACTTTTATAAAATTTTCATACCAAAAGGAGAATGCTATACCCCTTTGCTTAACATAGCAAATAATACTTTAAAAAAACATGTTTCATTTCATTTCGGGACTCAAAGTTTTTATAAACACTCGGCAAGATAAAAAGGTTTTATAAAAATGAAAATTAAGTTCTGGGGCGTGAGAGGGAGTGTTCCTTCGCCTGGTCCTTCCACAGCAAAAATAGGCGGCAATACCAGTTGCGTGGAGATAAGATCAGGTAAAGATATTTTTATCATTGATTGTGGCACCGGGCTTAGAAAGCTTGGTGAAGCGTTAATAAAAGAACCGCCGGTAAAAGCCCGCATTTTTTTCAGCCATGTTCACTGGGATCATATCCAGGGATTTCCTTTTTTTGCTCCTGCTTATATACCTGGCAACGAATTTCATATATTTAGCCTGGCAAGCTCCAAACATACCCTGAAAAGCATTTTGGAAAAGCAAATGTCAGGCCCTAATTTTCCGGTTAGTTTTAGTGTTATGAACGCAAAATTTATTTTTAACGACATCTCTGCCGGTGAGATCATCAACAGCAATGATTTAAAAGTTACCGCTGCATTTATAAATCACCCAAACAATGGATTGTGTTTCAGATTCCAGGGGAAAAAAGGCTCTGTTGTGTATGCCAGCGATACGGAACACATAGAAGGGCAGCTTGACCAGAATATATTATCTATTTTACATGGAGCGGATTATTTTATTTACGACGCGCAATATTCCGACGAAGAATATTCTGGAAAAGTCGGTTTTCCTCGTAAAAGATGGGGGCACAGTACATGGACAGAAGGGATAAAATTAGCCAAAAAAGCCGGAGTTAAACATTTTATCCTCTTTCATCATGACCCTGCTCATGATGATGAATTTTTAAAAAAAAGAGAGCAGGAATGCCGAAAAGCTTTTCCAAATTCAGTTGTAGCTTATGAGGGACTTGAGATAGACATCGATAAACACGAAAAACCTGTTTCAATTTTCGATTTAGAGAAGAAAAAATCTTAAATTAAATAAACAATTATTATTTAAAATTCTTTTTCCTGTTTTCTATTCATCAGCCTATGTGTTAAAAACTTTACAAAGCCACCCTGTCGTTTGCTTTTTGATAAGACTCGAGAAATTTTTTTCTCATGCTTAGTATTTTATTAATAGATCTCAGAATTCTTTCTTCGGTTATAGCGTCTTGTTTCTCTTCTGTT
>CBDUII010000333.1:0-3396 GCA_965367285.1 uncultured bacterium | reverse complement strand
AAGAGATATTCAATATCCTTTCTGCTTATTTTTTTTATTAACGAACCTTCAGAAGAAATGATAGAACCCGCCAGTTCCTTTTTCCTTTTCTGGAGTTCCATAATCTTTTCTTCAACAGAGTCGCGGGTTATCAACCTGTATGCTGTGACTTTTTGCTCCTGCCCGATCCTGTGGGCTCTGTCTACGGCCTGCATTTCCACTGCGGGATTCCACCAGGGATCGAAGATGAAAACATAGCTTGCCGCTGTCAGATTCAGACCCAATCCCCCGGCTTTAAGGCTGATAAGGAACAACCTGCACGATGTATTTTCCTGGAATTTTTTTACCACTTCTTTCCGATTTCTTGTGCTGCCATCCAGGTAGGCATAACTTATCCCCTGTTTTTTAACCTCTTTCTCTATAATGGCAAGCATAGTAGTAAACTGGGAAAAGATCAGTGCTTTATGACCTTCTTCCATAACTTCATACACCATATTCATTAATTCATTCAGTTTTGCGGACTTCACCCTGGTTTGCGGCTTTATCAGAGCCGGATGACATGCTGTCTGGCGAAGCCTGAGCAATCCTTCCAGTACCACAATCTTGCTTTTGTTCATCCCTTTTGAGTCAATGTGCCGCAAAAGTTTCAGCCGGTAATAATCCCGAACTTCATTGTAGATTTTTCGTTGATGGGGAGCCATTTCACAGTACACTGTCTGCTCTGTTTTAGGAGGGAGTTCTTTGAGAACCTCTTCTTTTTTCCGCCGCAGGATAAAAGGATTTACCAGCCGTTTTAGCTTGTTCAGATCACCCTCTGTTATTTCGGTTTTCCGGCAATATCGAGAATAAAATTGTTCCTTTTTCCAGAGCAGGCCGGGATTGAGAAAGGCCATTATAGACCAGAGTTCTCCGAGGTGATTTTCTACCGGCGTCCCTGAAAGAGCGATTCTATGGTCGGCTTTTAGAGTACGGACAACTCTGGCAGTAGAGGAGTTAGCGTTTTTCATTGCCTGCGCTTCATCGAGAATTACGTATAAGAAGTCGATGGCGCTTAATTTTTCAAAATCCCTTCGCAGAATTCCGTAAGTGGTCAAAATAATTTCATCACCGTCTCGTTTTTTTAATATTTCGTTTCTTTGAAGCCCTGTGTAATTAATTATCTTTAACGACGGAGCGAATTTATTTACTTCATCCTCCCAGTTGAAGACCAGCGATGCAGGGACCACGACCAGCGAGGTTTTTTTATTGTTGTTTGACTTTGTATGGAGGAGCATAGTAAGAATTTGTACTGTTTTGCCCAGTCCCATGTCATCAGCCAAAATTCCGCCAAATCCAAACTCATTCAAAAAGGCGAGCCATTCAAACCCGGCGTTCTGGTAATCTCTCAGTTTTCCTGTCAGTGATTTTGGCACGGGCACTCTTTTTATTCCTGAGAAAGCCTTCAGCTTTTTAAAAAAGCTTCTGGAGCCTAAATCAAACTTTACCGGATACTGTTCGTCTCCTGACAAGGTCTGAATTACACCTGCATGGGCTTTGCTAAACTTCAAAGATGCTTTGCCGCAGTTTTTTTGACCAAGTTCTAAAATCCACTTATTTCTTTCCAGCCATTTTTCAGGAAGAATGCCAACCCCTCCGTTTGAAAGCCGAACAAACCTCTCCCCCCTTTGTAAAGACTCCATCATCTCGATAATCGAAATATCTGAGTCATCGAAAGTTAATTTGCCTGTCATATCAAACCAGTCAATGCCGGAAGTAACGGTAATATTAAAATTGCTCATACCTGTAATCTTCTTTTTATCTTCCGCCAGTACCTCAATTCCCGCATCAATCATTTGATGAATAACATCCGTTAGCCTGTCCTGATGGAAAAGCCAGTTATTTTTTTCTTTGGCAAACTTGATGTCCGGCAAAGAGTTCAAGGTTTCTATGATGTTGTTTTCAAAATCCCGGTCTCTAAATATGCGAAGCCGCTTTTCAAACACAATAATGGGATTTACCGTATTGAAAGCGTCAACAGTCTGTTTGTTTTGACCATCCCGGTACTCAAACCTCAATTCCCCGGAAACATCATTTGCTTTGAATTTCAATTGAAGAACTGGAACGGGCCGTGAACCGTGAAAACTTTCTTTCCAGAAATCTTCCGGCCAGATTATTTTAGGGATTTTGCCTATCGAGTTCCCCAGTTCTTTATAAAATCTGTCAATATCCTTGCCAGGGATCCTGCAATGTTTGTCATGCTTTCTGAAAAAGAGTATCCAGGCAAAAGAAAAATCTCCTTCCAGCCTGCTAAATGTCCCCTGATGGAAAAACAACATTGGAGGTCCCCGGAAGATTACACCGGCAGCCTCTAAAGGGATTTCAAGATTATCCCGCTTCAGCACGGGATACATGACAAAATCATCCTTATCTTCTTTAAGTAGAATGACAAACTGCCAGTTTTTTCCTTTATCCACCGTAAGCGGCCATTCTTTACTATTCTTTTCACTTAAAACCTTTGTCCCGTTATATGTTTCCAGAAGCGGGAGAATCATCTCTGCTGCGCTGATTGGAAAGTAAAAGTCTTTTGGCCCTTCGCTGTAAAAAGTATAACTTTCCTGGTAGGCAAAAAAGATGGTGAAGATTTGTTGTTCAATACTATTGCCATGTTCTAAAAATTCTTTAGCAAGGCTGATTTTTTCCTGTCGACCGGGAAGGCCATCTTTCTTCCTGTACCGCAGTTCAAGTTTTATAGCTAATTTCTCCTGTTGAAGCGATTGGTCAATTTTCACAGTGAAAAAACAAAAGGGCAGGGTGGGTTTGGATTCAAAAAGATGAACCGCTTTTTGATCTTTCGAGATCTGCTGGATGCGAGACTGCCAGGAATCAGGGCCGTATGATGCAGCGTATGGTTTTTTACCGCGTTCCCCTTCCCGGTTATTAAATATAGAGAACGGTTTATATCCCATTGAATCGAGTTCCAGGATAGTTGCCCATAGGTGTTTGCATGGGGAGTCCCAATCCGTATAATAAGGGCAGGTGCAGGAAATGCCTGTTTTTGTTGGTGTAAAATTTATTTTGACTTCATAATCGTTGGAGCCTGATACCCCGGCTTTTATGTTGTCTGGTTCAGTTTCAAAAAGCGTTACTCTTCCTCTATTAAAATACTCCTGACCCCGGCTCCGGATTTTTGGCAAAAAACCATTTCTTAAATTATCTGCTAATTTCATTTTTAATACCTCTCATTTCTCCTTTTTTTTTGGGACGCAGATGAACGCAGATTTTTAGGGTTTTTATATACATAAGTTCATTAATCTAAAATTCAAAAAGAGTTTATCCCACAACCTCTCTTATCATTGCTGCTTTTTTCTTTCCAATCCCTTCTACGAGCGCCAACTCGGTTTCATCGGCTGATATAGATTTTTCAACGGTCACAAAGTG
>CBDUII010000332.1:0-3412 GCA_965367285.1 uncultured bacterium | reverse complement strand
TTTTATTATGCGGTGGAGGAAGGAATTACGGCTTTTACCTGACAATATTACTCTTATGGATAAAGAAGTCGCATTATCCGAATTAGAGGCCGGCGCTTTTGATCTCGCTATTTGTCAGAATGTAAAAGATTTGGTCTTTATAAAAGATTTTCTCCTCCCTAAAATCCTTGTATTTCACAATAAGTTATCCACTGAAATTGCCCTGGGAAAAAATCAGGTGAAACGGGAGGAATATTTAGCTCCGTTAAGAAATATTTTCAGCGTAGTTTCCCTTGTGTTTATATCTGAAAACAAACAGAGGGACTGGGGTTTTGAAGGCAAAATTATCACGCCAGGAATAAATGTGAAAGAATATGGAGGTTATTCCGGAGATATTCAAAAAGTTTTGAGAGTGGGAAATATGATCAGGGAGAGAGACCTGATGATGGGATATGCCGCTCAGGAAGAAATATTAAAAGATATTCCCAATACGCTGATGGGGAAAAACCCGGCTATTCCCGGATCACGAGTATCAAAAAACTGGGAGGAATTAAAGTCTAATTATGTAAGTCATCGCTTATTTTTAAACACTACAGTTAATCAATTTGAAGATGGCTATAATCTGGCTATGCTGGAAGCCATGGCCACCGGTATGCCTGTGGTCTCTACAGCTAATGACACATCTCCTATTGTGAATGGTGAAAACGGTTTTATCTCAAACGATATTAATTACCTTAGAGAAAAAATTCAGTTTCTTTTTGAAAACAGGGAAGAAGCAAAACGAATAGGACAAAACGGACGCCAGACTGTTGAAGAAAAATTCAACCTGGAGAAGTTTGTAGAAAAGTGGGAAACGGTTATTGATGACACTGTTAAAAAGTTTGTCAGAGATTCAACAGTTTCTGCCGGACTGCATACGGATAAACCGACAATCAATAAGGAACTGCAGGACATAATAGACAAGGCATCTAAAATGCAAAATGAAAATATAGAAAAAGCTATTGAGATGTATAAAGATGCTGAAAATAAATTCCCTGAAAGCGAGGAACTTCTTTTAAAACTTGGAGCGTGCATGCTCGTTACAAATCAAATTAAAGAGTCTGAGAAATATTATAAAAAGGCAGAGAGTCTGAATCAAAATTCTTCAAAGCCAGTAACAGGTCTGGGGTTTTTGGAAATTCAAAAGGGAAATCTGAACGCGGCTTCCGATTATTTTAAGAAAGCGATTACACAGGATTCATCGAATGACGTAGCAGTTTACGGAGAAGGGTTATGTCTATGGAATAAGGGAGAAAAAGACAAAGGGTTTCAGAAATATTGTGACGCACTGGATATTAATATCGAAAATATGCAGGTCCTTACAAGCTTAACTGAAGCGGCTTATGAACTTGGTTCTTTTGAAGTGGTAGAAAAATATTTCAAGGAATACATTGCCCTCCACCCTGCCAACTTAAACATGCTATTCAGCATTGCCGGTATCCAGTTTAAATTAGGAAAAATAAATGAGGCTAAAGAGAATTTAGAAAATATATTAGTTTTTGATCCAAATCGAAATGATGCAATCCAGTTAATGGAGATAATTGAAGGCCAATTCAAACAGGGAAAAACAGGATGACCAGGGTATTATATACGTAAAATTTTTATCTCTTTACCTTCTCTACCTTCTATTAAAATTCCATTCTAATATATGGTTTATGTTGATAAACAATCAGTTCAAATCATAGGCCATAAGGGAAGCGCCGCGCCTTTTCCGGAAAATACGCTGGAAGCGATTTTGTATGGGATTTTATCTGGCGCAAAAATGATTGAGATAGACCTGCGATTAAGTAAAGACAAAGAGGTTATCCTTGCTCATGATGAAAACCTTTCCAAAACAACAGGGACCAATCAAAACATTTCGGGCAAGACCTGGAAAGAACTATCTCAACTGCAAATTAAAAAAAATAAAGAAACATTTTATATTGCACGCTTAAATGACGTTTTTAAAAGTGTGCCCCGTGAAATTCAATTTTATCTTGAATTAAAGGGATCAAGATCGCCTCACAGTTCAGGATGGGATAAAAAGCTGGTGGATAAAGTAATTTCCCTTATAAAAAAAGAGAAATTTAAAAAACAGTGTCTGATTATGTCTTTCGATCAGAACATTGTATGTTACGCAAAAAGAAAATACCCGTCGCATCGTGCAGGAATAATACTTAGCTCCAAAACTAAATTAAATACCCTGATAAAAGATACCAGGATTAAATTTGATTGCCTTGCTGTAAATTATAAGTTATTAACAAAACGCAATTTACAAATTATCCGTGATTCAGGAATTCCATTTATTGTGTGGACAGTGAACAGTAAAAGGCTCTGGGAGAAAATAGCCTCTTATCGGCCATTGGGCATTGTCACCGATTATCCGGAAAAATTCAGCAAACTTATAAAACAATGAATAAACCACTAATTAGTGTCTGTCCATAAACTAGCGTTTTCATTTTACTATCATTTAGAGAAAGCAAAGCGAGATTCTTCGCAAGCTCAGAATGACAAGCAGAAACAGCTTGTACGTGTCACCCTGAACTTGCGAAGGGTCTCTATGCGGACTCAGAATTAGATAAAAGCTTAATTCATAAACAGACTCTAATTACGCTAATTTTAATTTGTTCAATTCGAGCAATTAGTGGTTAAAACATCATTTTTAGTTTTAAAATTATTATATGTGTGGCATTGCCGGAATAATATATTTTAATAACACCTCTATCTCAGGAAATGTACTGATTGGTATGAAGAATGCTTTATCTCAGCGCGGACCGGATGATGAGGGGATATACATCAGCAAAATAAAATCAGCTGGTTTAGCTCATAAAAGGCTTTCTATAATTGACCCCACACCTGCCGGACATCAGCCCATGTGTAATGAGGACGGCACACTCTGGATAACTTACAATGGAGAAATATATAACTACCGGGAGTTGCGTGATAGATTAAAGAATTCAGGCCACACCTTTAAATCAAATTCCGATACAGAGACTATAATACACGCCTACGAAGAGTGGGGGATCGAGGTATTGCTGGAAAAACTTCGCGGCATGTTCGCATTTGCAATCTATGACACAAAAAATTTGCGTCTCATCATTGCGCGTGATCGTCTTGGCATTATACCTAACTATTATTTCCACAATAACGATACTGTGATTTTTGCCTCTGAGATAAAAGCTATTTTAGAATTCAACCCGGTTTTAAAAAAAATAGATTCTCAGGCAACAGGGCTTTTCCTTCTTTATGGGTCTGTTCCCGCTCCTAAAACAATATATAAAGAAATATCCGCGCTTGAAGCAGGACACTTCCTGACGATTAATAAAGAGGGTCTCATAAAAAAGCGTTATTACGATCTGGCAAATGCCTTTTCAGATACATCGTTACTAAAAATCTCTGAAGAGGAAGCTGTTGA
>CBDUII010000331.1:0-3431 GCA_965367285.1 uncultured bacterium | reverse complement strand
AGACTTCTTACGTCTGAGGACGTTCAGAGAAATCTTGATATAGTCTGGATTATCATAGCGGCTATCCTGATTTTTTTGATGAAGTCAGGGTTCGCAATGGTGGAAATAGGATTTACTCGCTCTAAAAACGCTGTGAATGCCCTTATGAAAAATTTTGTTGATTTTGCTATCAGCGCTTTGACTTTCTGGGCAATCGGTTTTGGGTTGATGTTTGGCACAACTAACGGGCTATTTGGCACAGATGGGTTTTATCTACAGGATTATATAAAAAATCTTGACCCGTGGCTTTTCGCCTTTTGGATGTTCCAGGTAGTTTTTGTTTCATCAACAGCAGCTATTGTTTCCGGCGCAATGGCTGAACGCACAAGGTTTGTCGCCAGTTTGATGTTTACCCTGCTGCTGACTGCTTTTATTTATCCGATTTATGGAAGCTGGGTTTGGGGCGGACTTTACCATGGAAGCGGCTGGCTGGAAAGACTGGGGTTTATCGATTTTGCAGGCTCCACGGTAGTCCATGCCATTGGGGGTTGGGCGGGACTTGCCGGAACAATCGTTCTCGGACCCAGGCTGGGGAAATTCAGTGAGAAAGGTGGTTTAAAACCGATACTTGGCCATAACCTTCCCCTGGCAGCTCTTGGTACTTTGATTTTGTGGTTTGGCTGGTATGGATTTAACGCGGGAAACACGTTGGAAGGAAATGAGAGAATAGGATTAATTATCATCAACACCACACTTGGCGGGGCGGCCGGAGCAATTGCGGGAATGGTCACTATATGGTTTATAGCGGGAAAGCCTGATGCGGGTATGACTCTAAACGGCGCGTTAGCCGGGCTGGTGGGAATTACCGCGGGTTGCGCTCATGTATCGCCTTTCTGGGCTATTGTTATTGGCATTGTTGCCGGCGTTTTGGTGGTGTTTTCAGTCAAGTTTTTCGATCGGTTAAAGATTGACGATCCTGTAGGCGCCATCTCCGTGCATGGAGTATGCGGTGTATGGGGTACTTTAGCAGTTGGTTTCTTTAAAACCGGAGATATGTTTAATTTAAAAAATATCGGTGTGCAATTTTTAGGTTCTGCTGTGGCTTTTTTCTGGGCGTTTTTTGTAGCTTACGCGTTTTTTAAGCTTATTGATCGTTTCGTGGGACTAAGAGTTTCCGCAGAGGAGGAGTTTCGAGGGTTGGACTATTCCGAACACGCGGCGGAAGCTTACCCGGATTTTCATGTCACTTCTATTAACTGAAAAATATTTGAATAATTATTATGAAACTTTTACCGGGAAAAGAATCAGTCCGCAGTCTCGCGAGGACTCTTGGCAAGAAACAGATTATATATACAATCATGGCGACGGTTTTTGTTTTGATTATGTTTTATAGCTTTACGTCGATCTCTTATTATTATTCATCGACAAATCATTTTTGTTCGACTCAATGCCATGAAATGGTGCAGCCATACCAGGAATACCTTTTGTCCAGCCATTATGACAACCCAAAAGGTGTTGTGGCGGATTGCGCCGACTGTCACCTGCCGCCCGGGCTGATTGATAAATGGATTGTAAAAACCAAACAGGGGATTAATGACTCTCTTGTCCACTTTTTTGGAGACCCGGAAAATTTGGATCATGACGCGCTAAAGATTAGCGCAAGGAAAAATATTCATCCAGGTTCCTGCATGAAGTGTCATAAAAACCTGTTTCCTTCCGATCTGCCGCGTGGAGGATTCAAGGCTCATAAAGCCTTTGTAAACCAGGAAGTTGATAGTTGTGTAGATTGCCATGTAAATCTGGTGCATGTATCACCCAGTTGAATGAAGATTGTGGAGTTGAGATTGTGGAATGCGAATTTTGTAAACTATTGAACTTAAGAAATAACAAATTTCAAAATTCAAATAACAAACAAATCTCAAAAATATAAATTTGTTGTTCGACAGGCTCACCATGACAGCCTTTGTCACCCTGAGTTTGCCGAAGGGTTGTTTTAATTTTTAGAATTTTAGAAATTGAAATTTATTTGTTATTTGGTGTTTGTCATTTGGAATTTTACTTTTCATCATTGTTGCAGCTTGCTACGGGGAGCTTCAATTGGAGGTTATTTTAATGGAAAACTCTTGTTATAAAAAAAAGAATAATTTTTTTAGTGCCACCTTGTTTTTTCTGTTCCTTTGCTTATTTGCTTCCATTTTGTTTTCCACAGTGGCTCATGCTGCAAGATCGGGAAGTGACAGAGAAATTGCCAAAAAATGCGTCCTCTGCCATCAGAAAGTATCCCCGGGAATTGTGAATGACTGGGAAAAGAGTAATCATGCTCACGGGGATGTTTCATGTATAGACTGCCACCGCGCCGACCCTACTGACGTGGATGCAATTAAGCATGAAGGCAGCATTATCTCAACAATCGTCAGCCCCAGGGATTGCTCCAAATGCCATCCTAAGGCGGTTAAAGAGTTTGCCGATTCCAAACATTCCGGGGCTGCCACCTTTCTGAAAGCTGAGGCAGGAGATATGGATAAAGATAATGTCCTGGCTTATCAGATAGAGGGAGCAGCGGCAGCAGCCGTAGGGTGTGAGAAATGTCACGGAAATATTGTGAAAATGAAAAATGGAAAATTAGATCCCTTGACCTGGCCAAACGGGGGAATTGGAAGAGTAAACCCTGATGGAAGCCGTGGGTCATGCACAGCGTGCCACACTCGCCATAAGTTTTCTATTGCCGAGTCCAGAAAACCGGAGACTTGCGGCACCTGCCATATGGGGCCCGACCACCCCCATTTAGAAATATATCTTTCGTCCAAACATGGAGTTATTTATTCCAGTGAAAAAGAGAAATGGGATTTCGATGTTCCGGCGAATTTATGGGACGTTAAACACTATCGCGCGCCTACTTGCGCGACATGCCACATGTCCGGTATCGGAGAGCTTGAGACAACTCACGATGTTGGGAAACGCCTTTCATGGGTTTTGAGGTCTCCCCTTTCAAAGAAAACCGACAACTGGCAGGTTAAGAGGGTTGAAATGAAAAAAGTCTGTCTCAACTGCCATTCGACCAGTTGGGTAGAGGGATATTATCTTCAATTTGATAATGCGGTAGTCCTTTACAATGAAGAATATTATAAGCCGGTTAAAAAAGAGATGGATGAATTATACGCTCTTGGCCTGTTAACAAAAAAATCATTTGACGAAGAAATTGAGTTTACATGGTTTGAATACTGGCACCATGAAGGGAGAATAGCAAGAATGGGCGCCGCTATGATGGGGCCGGATTATGCGCAGTGGCATGGTTTTTATGAACTGGCAAAACACCGGCTTAAACTTTTGAATGAGATAAAAAAAATGAAAAACAAAAAATTGAACCATAAGGAATAACCTATGACAGCGGCGCTAAGCAGTGAAGAAGCTTACAAAAATGTTTTGAGAGGGTTGTGGAACAATCGCAGGGG
>CBDUII010000330.1:0-3443 GCA_965367285.1 uncultured bacterium | reverse complement strand
ATGTCAGTGATAAAATTGGAATGTCACAATTGCAATGCCTTGCCAAAAACACCGGGGGTGAATTTTTTAGCGCCAAAAACGCCTCGGAGTTAAAAAAAGCGTTAGACATTGTTGTTAAAAAAACTGTAAAAGGGCTGAATGTGAAGCTGACCGCCATCCCCAAGGAAGGCGCGGAGCCATTGGGTGGCGCCTTTTGGGAGGTTTATCCCATCATGGAGAATGGAAAGCCCTCCAAAGAAACGATCGATACTGGCAGGAGCGGTAATTTCACTCTTTCGGCAGGGCGTTATCTAACAACCGTTAAGGTCGGCAAGGGAAGCGCCAAAACAGAGTTTGAGGTCAAGGCCGATGAGACCACGGAAGTGACCGTGATCGTCGGTGTTGGAGATGTGAAGCTCACTGCTATTCCAAAAGAGGGTGCTGAGCCTTTCAGGGAAACAAGGTGGTATATCTATGCTATCAAGGAGGATGGAAAAACCTCTAAAAAAGAGATCGATTATAGCAGGAGCGGTAATTTCACTCTTCCGGCAGGGCGTTATCTGGCAAATGTGAGCGTCGGCAAAGGCAACGCCAAAACAGAGTTTGAGATCAAGGCCGATGAAACAACGGAAGTTGTTGTAGTGGTAAAACAGCCTTAACTTTTTCTGATTCTAATTTAGTTTTTTTGAGTTTTTTCCTTTTACCGAAAATGTCATTCTGAGGCGTTGGCCGAAGCTTGTCCTGAGCGCAAGCGAAGGAGCTCATATAGATCCTTCACTTTGTTCGGATGACACTTCGTGTCAGATTCTTCGCGGAGTTTATCCTGAGCGTGAAAGAAAGAGATCCTTCACTTCGTTCAGGATGACAAGCAAAGGGCTCGAATGACAAGCAAAGGGCAGAAAGGGATGACAAGCGAAGGGCTCAGAATGACAACATTGTCATCTTTGATGTTCTCGGACAGCCTAAACATACTAATTTTTTAACAACGCCTTATGGAAACTCCTGATAACCAAAACAGAAAAGATCAAATCAAAGAAAAAATATCAATAGTCCGCACGATATGGACGGTGATAACATTTGCGGCAACTGGTTATGCAGTATACCTCAACAGATTATTTGTCGATAAGTATACAGGACAGCTTTTCCCCCCTTTGGAGATTTTCCTCATAATTTGCGTGATACTTTTATCCTTTAGCATAAGTCCCATAATCCTGCAGCACGTCTCGACAAAAGTCGAGCAAGGAACCGAGCACTCTCCTGTACTTTCCTCCGGAATAAAATGGGCTCAGAAACATAACCGCCTGACCGCTATTATAGTGGCCTTTTGCATTTACGTGATTGTTTTCTTTGTCATGTTCCCTTCAGAAAAGGCTGTTGTGGCCGCGGACTGGGCGCCTGTGGTAAGCCTGATTAATAAACATATTGAAAAGAACGGAAAGGCGCCGGAGAGTATAGCGGGTATCCTTAATGAGTTTCAGGAGTCGGTTGAAGAGAACAACTCTTTTAGAGTAAGAGTCGTCAGTTTCGAAAGAAAAAAAATAAGAAGAATTGAATACTTTTTCAAAGATGATGTTTTCGTATTAGGCTACGATATATGTCTGGCCATGTTTGCTGTCTCCTATCACTATTGTTACACCTCAACGGGCAAAAGCTGGCAAGCCTTTGCCTACCCGGACGAATGCGCCACATCGAAAGTTCCACGGGGAAAAACCTTGATGAACGGAGCCGTATATATGCTTGGAGTAGATAAGGCAGCTTTTTCTGGTAAGAAGAATGAAGGTCCTAAACTTAAAGTAACAGTCTCCGGAAGGAAACCAACCTGCGCCTGCTGTCCCTTATGATACTATAAAATGAATGTATAGGAATTTCAATGTTTATAGATTCCCGCTAAAAACGTGCTGGAATGACATGTTGTGGTTTTGGGAATGGCAGCGCGGTGCGAAATGAGATCCATGCGCAAATGTGTCATTCCCGCGAAAGCAGGAATCTAACTTGTTATCTATGCTGAGAAAGCAAAAATAAGTTTGAAGCTCCCTGCGGCAATCCCTGAGAGAAAGGCTTAAAAAATTGGATATATTTGCTCACAGCATATCAGGCGCCTTAATTGGACGCGCTGTCCGTCCTGAAGGAAAAGGATGGAGAGAAATGGTTGCTTATGCTGCTCTTGCAGGGGTATCACCTGATATTGACGTGCCGATTGCCCTTTTTGGTCCAGAGATGTGGTATAAGTGGCACCAAATTTTCACTCACTCACTAGTCGGATTGATCTGGATTCCTGCCGTGTTATCCATAATTCCGTGTAAATTTGCCGCGTGGAGAACACGATACGCTATCGCCCTCGCTGGCTGGTTTCTTCATGTGCTTCTGGATTTTTTCGCTCTCTGGCCGGTTCCACTTTTATGGCCGCTCTCCAGCCACAGATGGAATTATCCTCTAATATCATCAGATTTTTCCTGGATCGTGGATATGCTCCTGCTCATCGGGTTGGCCTTTACCCTTTGGGACCCTGCGCAACGCCATGCCAGATGGATAGCAGCTATAACAGCTATAGTTGTTACAATATGGCTATTCGTTGGGCTTCCAACTTGAAACACTCTTTGGCTATAAGTATTCACTTCAAAGACGCATTCAATTTGTGGATTAAATATTCCATGTAACGCATTGATTTTAGTGAGGTAAAAGATTTTTCCAGAAACCGGGTTTGAATTTTAAGATATGCCTGCTCTGGAAAACAGCCGCCCCAATGAAATTAGCCATCACATCACCCATTGAAGATTCTCTGCCCGGCACAAAATATTGATGAACTTCATCGCTTATCCCGTATGAACCTGAAAACACTATCGCCAGAACTGCTGCAGATTTGATATTAAAACCTGGGATTGATTTCCTGAGAGAAAAGAAAAACAGGACGCTTAACACACCATATTCAATTAAATGAATCGCTTTGTCCGCCATCGGAAACTGGTCGATTGTGATCTGGATTATCTTGGAAGACAAATAAAAAATTAGTCCACAATAGGCAACAGTTGGCAGCCAGACTATAATATGGAATAGAATATAGTTATTACGTATATTAAGTTTTAATATCAAGGCCTAAGAAATATACACCTTTTTCAATTTTCCTGCAGCGCGCCACCCTGCACTGGATTGTAAGTTTTTTTGTTTCTTGCCAAAATATATCCTGGTCTTTCTTGAATGGTTGATTTCCTATAAAAACGCACGCAATACCAGAATAACTTTCATTAATAACAAGGGCGTTGAAGAATATTTTTTCTGAATTTAAAGTGTGGTAAAAAACCTTAACATTGTTATAATCCCTATCTGTATAACGAAAGTGACGTCGGCCACCTGCTTTTTTACGTTTTCGAGGAAGTGCCATCCAAGTTATTTCCCATCAAAAAAAATAGAGTTACTAATGAGAGCGCTTAATAGTTTCCTTCAGATTCCCAATCAAGTTGGAAATG
>CBDUII010000329.1:0-3453 GCA_965367285.1 uncultured bacterium | reverse complement strand
CATGATCCCAATATGGCAAAATATGGTGGATACAGAGTTAAAGGCATCGCCACCAAACCATACACCCCCAACAAACTGCGGGAGGTGTTGAGTCAGGTTTTGAAGAAATAGTTACGTCCAGACAATCGCCCAACAATGGGATGAACTCGGATTTTAAAAAAAAGGAGCAGTTTTATTTCAGGCTTCCTTCAGACAACACCTCACTCAGTATTTTCTTTTGTTCAAAGCTCATTTAGCTTTTGTTTTTCGCCACCTGCGCGTGTCGTTATACTTAATAAAAATTAAATTCAAAGAGTGATATATGTCGTCTGAAATGATTGCCTCCTACCTTTTCGGGAAAATACTCGATTATTTCCCTAACCGGGTAGCACGGCTGATTATTCGTCCGCAGAAAATACAGAGCAAAATTGAAATCGATTTACGGCGTATTAATCCCATCGATATTTGTTTTGGAAAAGCTATCCATTAATGCGGCATAATTTACCAAGCATAAAGACAGTAGAAGTTATCTTTTATACCTGCATACTATCAATACCTCAACAAGAGGAAATACGGAAAAAAGTCAAGAAAAACCTTAAATGATTTGACTTATAATATGGTGAATGATAATTTAATGTAAGGAATTTCAATGTTTATAGATTTCCGCTAAAAACATGCGGGAATGACATGCTGGCAGAAGTGTTATTTCGAGCGAAGCGAAAAATCTAACTTATCATCAGGAATGTATTAATAAATAAGGTGAAAAATAATATGGCTAAAGTAATGATAAAATCTGAAAAAAATCCTACTGTTACTGATTTAATCCAATCGACCATTGCAGCTGAACTAAAAAGGGTTAACCTCGGTTTAGAAAGAACACAAGTAAAAGTGTCTGAATTTGAAAAAAATATAATATATCCTCTGATACATTCTTCAAAGAAAAGCACGCTGAAGACTTGGATGGTGGGATGAGGAATATGTGCAATGGGCCGTGGAATATAAACTATTGAAAAGAATTCAGCAAGATCAGGCTTACCTAAAAAAAATCGAATATGCTGACCAGTGAATATTTTCAAGATCTTGAAAATATAATTCACGAATTTTCAAAAAACAATTCGGTACTCACTTCCCAATTATCTTTTGATATCAGAACCGATAAACAAGGACTTATCTCAGGAACCATTGAATTTATTGATGATTCCTCTCTCCATGAAATGACCCTGTTATTTTAGATGGAATTTCGTGTCAATGGGGAAAACAGGATAAATGGTATGATTTTATTGTTCTAATATACTTTCCACTTAAAATTTAAACGGTTCGTAGTAACCCATGCGAATGGGTTTAGTTGAAGAAATTTCTCATGCTTTGAGCCGATTCTCATCGGCTACTACAAACTTATTTAACCGACTTTTAGAATTATACTTTATAAGAACTATGATATGAACAAGGATTTTCTTAAAAAACTGCTGAATAACCTCCATAAAGGAAAAATCAGTCCTGACAAGGCATTAGAACAATTAAAAAACCTGCCTTATGAAAATTTGGGATTTGCCCGGATTGATCACCACCGTAATTTAAGAAAAGGTTTCCCTGAGGTCATATACTGTGAAGGAAAATCCATATCGCAAATTACTTCTATAGCAAAGAAGATATTAGATTCCGGGGATACCCTGCTTGCAACGAGGGGTAATAAGGAAATATTTAAGAAAATAAAAAAAATAAACCCACGCGCCCAATATAATGAACTCGCGCGTACAATTGTAGTCCCCACTAAAAAAAAGAAACAAAAAAAAGGCAAGGTTTTAGTTTTATCTGCAGGGACTTCTGATATCCCGGTGGCTGAAGAGGCGGTTGTTACCGCTGATATTCTTGGAAGCAATGTAGAGAAGATATATGACGTGGGGGTGGCCGGTATTCATAGAATTCTTGATAAAAAGGAATCCTTGTATAGCGCCAATGTTATTGTGGTCGTCGCCGGAATGGATGGAGCATTAGCCAGTGTCGTGGGAGGGTTGGTGGAAAAACCTGTTGTAGCTGTCCCAACAAGTATTGGGTACGGCGCCAGTTTTCAAGGCCTCGCCGCTCTTTTAACTATGCTGAACAGTTGCGCCACCGGTGTCGCGGTTGTAAACATAGACAATGGCTTTGGCGCTGGTTATTTCGCCCATACAATCAACATATTGTCTTCGTAAATTTGTGTATAGAAATTTCAATGTTTATAGATTCCCGCTAAAAACATGCGGGAATGACATGTAGAGGTGCTTGGAAATGACAATCCTGCGCTTTTTGTCATTCCAGCGAAAGCGGAAATCTAACTTGTTAGACGCTATTATGAAAATAAAATATCCCAGCCATATTTGGATAGAACCAACGACAAGATGCAATACCAGGTGCCTTACCTGTGGGCATTATTTTAGTGACTTTGGAAATGATATGCTACCAGAAGTTTTTGAAAAAATAGAAAAACAGGTGCTCGATCATGTAAACAGGGTCGATCTAATTGGTTACGGAGAACCTTTAATATCCAAAATATTTTTGCAAATTTTGAACTCTTGTGTCAAACGTGGCATTAAGATTTCAACTACTACTAATGGCTTACTCCTAACAGAAGATTTAATAGAAAAGCTGGTTGTCTCAAACGTGGATTTAATCATATCCATAGACGGCACAACTCCAGAGGTTTTTAATTCCATCCGGCCAAAGATAAAATTTGATCGAATAATAAAAGCGTTAAAAATGATCAAAAAATATAACCGGAAATACTCTAACAGTGATTCTAACCTTTTTATTAATATGGTGGTTGTTAAACGAAATATGCATCAAGTGGCGGACATGGTTGAACTTGCAAACGAATTTGGCGTTAAGAGAATCATTTATTTCAATTGTTGGGCTGATAAAAATAGTGAGCAAATAATTGCAAGTGAAATCCCAACAAAACATCCTGAATTATTAAAGCATAATTTTTCCAATGTTCGACCGTTAGCTGCTAAATATGGAATTGAAATATTCGCTCCGGATTTTTTCTTTTCTTCCAATAACACTTGTGGTAAAAAAACCGATAGTACTTCCCTGATTCAAACCGAAAGCATTGACAAACTATTTCCACATTATTGTTACTTGCCATGGAATTATGCTTATTTTAATGTGGATGGGCATGTTTTTTCATGCTGCTTGATGGGTCATTCTATTGGGAATGTCCTGAAAAACAGCTTTGATGAAATTTGGAACGGAAACAAGTATAACCACCTTAGGCGGGTAATTCATTCCAATAATCCGCCCCTTCACTGCAAGACCTGTAATCTTCCAAACGGGTTAACACTTGGGAATCAAAAATTTCTCAAAATATTCTTGGCCGAAAACTTTGTTGCGGAATACGATTGTGACGGGCAGAAAGTTCATTTTCTATCAAAAACGATTAGAGTGCCCGGCGAAGACAATATTAGAAAGTTTTATTGGTGCAAAAAAAATATTGCC
>CBDUII010000328.1:0-3461 GCA_965367285.1 uncultured bacterium | reverse complement strand
TAAAGCCCATTCCCATGGGCTACTACAAACTTGTTTCGCCCTTACAGGGCTCTATGTTGGGTGCATTTTTTTTACAGCGCCTTATGCAACGCTCTAATGCTCAAATATGTCAATCGATTGCAATGCAGCTGTCCATCCCCTGGATTCCCGCTAAAAGCATGCGGGAATCTATAAACATTGAAATTCCTATACATAAATTTATATTTGTTCAGGTTGTGAAGCGTTATGAAAATTTTTTAACTATATCATTGACAAGTGCGCTTGTTGACAAACCCTCGACTATTGGGACAAGCTCCACTTTCCCTCCATATCCCTCTACAATATTCCGTCCAACTACCTGATCAATGGTATAATCACTGCCTTTTACAATAATATCCGGTCTGAGCTCTTGAATCAGGTTTTCCGGGGTCTCTTCGGAAAAAATGGTTATGTAATCAACATATTTAAGAGCCGCTAAAATATTTGATCTCTCCTGCTCTGCTTTTAACGGCCTCCCCTCCCCTTTCAGTTTTCTTACCGAAGAGTCGCTGTTTAAGCCAACGATCAGGATATCTCCCAGATTTCGTGCCTTTTGGAGGTATTCAATATGACCGCCATGAATAATATCAAAACAGCCATTTGTAAAAACAACTGTTTTTTTATAGCTTTTAGCCTGGCTGACAATTTGCTTTAATTCATTTAACTGCAATATGTTTTCCGCGGACCGCAAAACATTTTCTTCTAAAAGCATTTTCAAATCCGCTTTATGAATCACTGCCGTACCAACTTTTCCCACCACTGCACCAGCCGCTACATTGGCTATTTTAGAGGCATTTAAAAAATTCAAGCCGGACAAAGTCGCCATGGCAAAAGCGGCAATAACCGTATCACCCGCTCCAGTTACATCGTAAACCTCCTTGGCTTCAGTTGGGATATAAACAGGTTCCTTGCCTTTTTCAAATAAACACATGCCATCCTTTCCTCTTGTAACCAATAAGGAGTCAACCTGAACTTTCTCTATTAATTTTTCAGCCGTATCTGTCAAATCATAATCACCGGCACTATCATTTCCAGAGGCCATTCCTACCTCATGCTCATTGGGCGTTAATATATTTGCGCCTTTATACTTTGCAAAGTCTTTCCCCTTTGGATCTATAAATACAAGTTTATTACTCCTTTTTGAGTTGGTTATAATAGTTTTAAGAATATTATCAGTCAGTAAACCTTTTAAATAATCAGAGCAAATAACTCCATCCACCAATGGAATTGTTGAAACAAGATAGTCAATTACCTCTTTCTCAGCTTTATCTGTTAAGGGCCTCTTATCTTCTCTATCAATCCTTATGATTTGCTGACTGTGAGCAATTACCCTGATTTTATTTATCGTAGGTCGGTGATCAAGCCTTTTTATGCCTTTGCAATCAATATTTTCCTCTTGAAGCAATTGGATCAGCCTGTCTCCCTTTTGATCCTTCCCAATAGCGCCTGCCATATAGACATCGCAACCCAGGGCAACTAAATTATTAGCAACATTTGCTGCGCCGCCGGGCATTAAATTTTCAGATTGAACTTCCACCACCTGAACAGGGGCTTCAGGAGAGATCCTGTTAACACTTCCCCATATATATTCATCTAACATCAGGTCACCAACAACGAGTACTTTGATTTTGTTTTCAGCATCAAACAGTTTTTGAAGTTGTTCGTTCATCAGAAATTCCTTAGCATAATTCTTTCTTTGACGCAGATTTATTATGATTATTATGATTAACACTGATAAAAGTTATTATCATAAAAATCAGTGTCCTTAAGCGTCTAATTTATTTTTGAACAATTCTTTTTCAATTTCTTCGCAGATAACATGACCGATGGTAATATGGGCTTCTTGAATTCTTGGAGTATTGGAAGACGGAACCACAATGGGAATGTCCACTAATTGCTTGATTTGTCCACCACCACACCCCAACAATCCAATTGATTTCATTTTATTTTTTTTAGATGCTTTCAAGGCCTCAATAATATTTTTTGAATTGCCGCTTGTACTGATCGCAACAACAATATCCCCTTCGCAGCCTAAAGACCCAATTTGTCTCGCGAAAATTTGATCAAATCCATAATCATTGCCTACTGCAGTTATAATAGAGGTATCTGTAGTTAAAGCTATGGCTGGAATTGAGCTTCTCTCTAATTTAAATCTCCCAATTAACTCACCAGCTATATGTTGAGCATCCGCTGCGCTCCCGCCGTTTCCCATTAACAAAACTTTATTATTATTTCTCAAAGATTCGCAAATTAAATTTATTGCCTGCTCTATTAGTTCAGCAAATTCTTCCGCAACCTGTTTCTTCAAATCCGCGCTTTCCAGTAAACATTTTTTTATATTTTTGAGCATCGCATTAAAGTATAACAAGCAGAACAAGTTTTTCAAGGAACTATTGCAGGAGAGAGAAGAAAAAATAATGGGTTATATTAACTTCACTATCTCGTGATTATATCAAGTTAGGCCATCCTGGCTAACTTTTTAGGCGCTGTTTGGTGCATTTTTTTTACAGCGCCTTATGCAACGCTCAAAATCCCTAAACTGCCGTCCATGGCAGTTTTTACGGTATTTTGGGTTTGCGGCTGCGCCGCAAGGCAACATTGAAATTCCTATACATCAAGAATAAACACTTACAATTTTTCTTCCTCTCCTAAATCCTCTGCACTGGCCTGGAATTGGACAAGAGCCTCCTGCAGGTCTTCGACAATTTCATTTGCAATGACATCGGGTTCGGGAAGGTTATCGGAATCTTCAAGACTTTCGTCTTTAAGCCAGAAGATATCGAGGCTGGCCTTATCACGGTTAATTAATTCTTCATAGTCAAATGAACGCCAGCGGCCGTCTGAATTCTTTTCAGACCAGGTGGGCTTTCGATTGTGTCGGCCTGCATGCGCCGAACGCTGTGAGGCAGGCATGTTTTCTCCTTTGTAACATTTAACAAATTCATCAAGATTGTTTCGTTTGAGTGGATTTGTTTTAAGGGTAAAATCTTTATTGGTTCTAAGATCATAAATCCAGAGCTTTTTTGTCCACGGTTTTTCCGAAGCAGGTTTGCGGTCAAAGAATAAAACGTTCGCTTTCACTCCTTGCGCATAAAACAATCCTGTAGGAAGTCTGAGAAGTGTATGAACCTCACATTCATGCAAAAGTTTTCGCCTAATCGTTTCACCAGCTCCCCCTTCAAATAAAACATTATCCGGCACAACAATAGCAACACATCCATGCTGTTTGAGAAGGATTTTTACATGCTGAACGAAATTTAATTGTTTATTAGAAGTCGTTGACCAGAAATCTTCTCTTTCGATGGTTTCTTTTTCTTTATAGGGTTTTCCATTTGCTCCGATTATGGTTGTACTGCTTTTTTTCCCAAAAGGCGGATTGGTCAGGACAACAGCAGTTCCCGAATAGCCATGATCCCCCCAGAATAGAGGATTTATGTAAATTC
>CBDUII010000327.1:0-3505 GCA_965367285.1 uncultured bacterium | reverse complement strand
AGTAATATGAGTAATTTCAAATCAATTCAAGAAAAAATAAAAGGGATATCCAGATCAAGGGGCATTAAGAGGATTCTTTTTATCTGCCTAGGGAATTTGTGCCGCAGCCCGATGGCAGAATGCCTACTGCGCAATCGATTGGAAAACAATGGCAATACAGACATTAAAGTTTCTTCAGCCGGGTTTTTAGATCAGACAGGAGCGAGTTCTCCCGAAGAAATCCATGAGGTGATGAACGAGGTGGGGATAGATATTTCGCAGCACCGGTCAAGCCCTGTTAGCTTAAACCGTATCAGGGAATCAGATTTGATAATAGTTATGGAAAAAAGGCAGAGGGAGAAATTGGTTCGCCAATATCCTGAAGAAGCCTTACGTATTTTTTTGTTAAGCCAGTTTGATGGTCAAGACCCGGAAGAAAGGGATGTCAATGACCCTATAGGACAGACATTACATTTTTATAGAAACTGTTTCAACGAAATAAAGACTCTGGTAGAGGGTTTGGCAGAGCATATTCTTAGTATTAATTGATAGAGTCTTCAGGCAGGTTATTTAATTATCTTTTTTGCCGATTGGGTTGTTTTCTGTTTTTGATTCCGGCTTGGCTTCCGGTTTTGTATTGGATTTGATTTCCGGTTCTGGTTTGGATCCGGATTGTTCTTTTGTGGCGGTTTTCTGCTCTGCTATAATAGCTGCCTTGGCCTTTTCTTCTTTTTTGGCCAGTTCATCTGCTTTGGCTTTACCAAAGACAATGAAGTCAACTTCATAGCTGTTAAGGGATTCTCTTTCCAACAAAGCTTCAGCTAATTTCTCAAGGGTTTTTTTATTTTCCCGGATTATTTTTTTTGCCCGCTCAGAGCTTTTGCCTATCAACACTTTGACTTCTTGGTCGATTTCAATTGCCGTGGCTTCACTATAGTCCTGATGCTGGGCTATTTCACGTCCGAGAAATATCTGTTCCTCTTTTTTCCCATAGGATAAAGGTCCCATAGCGTCGCTCATACCCCATTCACAGACCATTTTTCTGGCAAGGTCAGTACCCTGTTCAATATCATTTCCCGCACCGGTGGTGATTTGATTTAAAGCTATTTCCTCCGCTGCCCTGCCTCCAAACAAAACAGCAAGCTTATCCATAAGATATCCCTTAGGGTATGTGTGCCTTTCATCTACAGGGAGCTGTTGCGTTAAACCAAGGGCTCTTCCCCTCGGAATAATTGTAACTTTATGGACTGGATCCGTACCCGGTATAAGTTTTGCGACCAAAACATGGCCTGCCTCATGAAACGCGGTATTTCTTTTTTCCTCATCACTGATAATCATGCTCCTTCTTTCCACACCCATCATTACTTTATCTTTAGCACTTTCAAAATCCTCCATTTCGACCCGATCCTTTTCCTGCCTTGCTGCCATAAGAGCCGCTTCATTAACCATATTCTCCAAATCCGCTCCACAAAACCCCGGCGTTCCCCTCGCGAGAAGAGATAATTGAACATCATCCGCAGTAGGTATATTCATGGTATGAACTTTTAAAATCCCTTCCCTCCCTCTTATATCCTGGCGGGGAACGATGACCTGTCGCTCAAACCTCCCCGGTCCCATAAGAGCGGGATCAAGCACAGCCGGCCTGTTGGTTGCGGCGATCAGGCTAACTCCTTCATTGGATGCAAACCCGTCCATTTCTACTAAAAGTTGATTAAGGGTTTGTTCCCTTTCGTCATGTCCCCCTCCCAATCCGGCGCCGCGATGCCGCCCGACAGCATCGATTTCATCAATAAAAATAATACAGGGGGCATTTTTTTTTCCCTGCTCAAAGAGGTCTCTGACTCTTGAAGCTCCAACCCCGACAAACATTTCAACAAATTCCGATCCGCTTATATTGAAAAATGGAACATTCGCCTCCCCGGCAATTGCCCGTGCCAGCAGAGTTTTTCCTGTCCCCGGAGGTCCCATTATCAATACGCCTTTAGGAATCTTTCCACCCAGTTTTTGAAATTTCTGTGGTTCCTTTAAAAATTCTATAATTTCCTGCAATTCTTCCTTGGCTTCATCTATACCAGCTACGTCTTTAAAGGTTGCCTTCTTCTTTTGTTTAGATAATAATTTTGCCCTGCTTTTTCCAAAAGAAAGGGCTTTACCGCCGCCCTGCATCTGGCGCATAAAAAATATCCAGACACCCAGCAAGAGCAGCATAGGAAACCACGATATCAGGAGATTTGTATACCAGGACGTTTCATCGGGAGGCATTACCTGAATACGGACACTTTTTTCTCTTAAAAATTTGATTAAGTCAGGATCGTTGACAATATTTGTTCTGAACATTTCGCCATCCTGGAGCTTCCCTTTTATGTAGTCTCCCTGAATAACCACTTCTTCAACATTACCGCTGGATACCTGGTTCATGAAATCGCTGAAAATAAGTTCCTTGTGTTGTGTGAGCGGTTGATTAAAAAGATTGAAGAGGGCAATCATGATCAATCCGATTACCAGCCACAATGCGATATTTTTATAAAACTGACTCATAGGAACTCCCTAATCAGGGTACTCTAATGTATAGGAATTTCAACGTTTAGATTCCCAATCAAGTTGGGAATGACAACATAGCGCGGAATGACGCCCCCTCCTTCGTCTTTTTGTCATTCCCGCGAAAGCGGGAATCTAACTTGAGAGGAATATAAAAAAATTTCTTTCTAACTATAACTATGATTACATCATAATCTGCCAGATTTCAACATAAAAAAAATGAAAGTTCATCATACTTCCAGTTTAAGAACATCATTATTATTTTCTCTGACCTTGGCTAATTCAGAACCCTGGTATCCGATGATCAAGAGATTCGATTCGTTGTTAGTTATCAGGGGAATAAAATCTCTTTCTTCCCGGGGCACTTTTTTGTCAATAAAGTAATCTTTTATTTTTTTATGCCCTTTAATTCCTAATGGATAAAACTTATCTCCTCGTTGGCGGGAGCGGACAAAAAGTTCTTTTCCCGTTGCGCTGTAATCAATAAAGGCTGTGAAAGAGGCTGTTTTTTTTAAATCTTTTGGAACATCCTTTCTGGTTATTATAGTTGAAACCACTTCTTTTCCAATCTCCTCGATTTTTGTTTTTCCAGGAATTAACAACTTTTTCTGCTTTATCAGGATTCCAGTGAGATTTTTCTTTTGGATCTCAAAAATAATCTGATTGTACCGGTATTTAAATATTATATTATTGAAAACAGATAAAGATTTTCCTGATACATTAGACTCTATAACATGCAAGATATTTTCAATTATATTTTGCGAAACCTGCCTCCCGGAATCGGAAAATTGATAAATAGCGTCTAAAATAATTCTTCTTTTTAAAGCTTTATGTAATGTTTGAAAATGAGTCGCGTCTAAAATTAGTGTCTTGTCATGGTTTTTTAACAGCAACTTATTAAGCTCGTTTTGCGCTGCTTCTGAAATAAAATTATCGTCCGTTCGGAATATTTGTGAAGATCTACATAATGCCTCAATAATAGAGGGAT
>CBDUII010000326.1:0-3511 GCA_965367285.1 uncultured bacterium | reverse complement strand
CACTGATTTAAAGATCTTTCGATTTGTTTTTGGGAGTTATTAGAGGTGCCCTATATATATAATTCCCTGATATACCAGAATCACTGTTGGTAATATTAACAACAAAAGTAGCAATGCTCAAATAATTTGCGAAGGGTTATAGAATTCAGGGACCAGTAATCGGGGGTCGGGGAACAATAAATCAGTTGTCAGGGGTCAGGAACCGGGGATCGGAGAACGGAAGACAGAGGGCAGAGAAAAGAAAAAGGCACAAAGGCAGAAGATCCTTCGGCAAGCTCAGGGTGACAAGCGGAGGACTTAGAGCTGCCTTCGGCCGAAATCAAAATGAATTTACCACGAATCCCAAGAAACGGGACACAGATAACGAAGGAAAAGTTTTAAATACTAAGAATGCTTTGTTTTTGATTTTTTTTTGCGGGTGCTCCAATTTTCGTAGGTAACAAGAATCGCTACAGCTACCGTAAACATTGTTATAAGAATGAGGATAAAATCAACCATCCTTTATCTCCTTTAATAACCAGATTCCAAAACAAACAATTATAAGTATATTAATACCTGCAATTATAACATGTTTTGTTGCAATCTCTTCGTGATCTGTGTCCCGTTTTTTGGGATTCGTGGTTAATAATGCGGTGATAAATATTTCATTATTCATTTTAATCAAAATAATAACCCTGTTATACTTGCTAAACTTTTTTTAAAGGGAGTTCTATCGAAATGAGTAATGAGCCGAATAAAATTATCTATTCAATGATTGCAGTAAGCAAGCACCATGATAAAAAGCAAGTGCTTAAAGATATTTCACTTTCATATTTTTACGGCGCCAAGATAGGCGTTCTCGGGCTAAACGGATCAGGAAAAAGTTCGCTTTTGCGAATTCTTGCGGGAGTCGATGCCGATTTTAACGGTAAAACCGTCCTCGCCCCCGGCCATACCATAGGTTTTCTTGAGCAGGAGCCGGTACTGGACAATGCAAAGACAGTGAAGGAGATTGTAGAGGAAGGAGTTCAGGAATTGGCTGATCTCCATAAAGAATACAACAGCATCAATGAAAAATTCGCGGAGCCAATGTCTGACGATGAGATGAACAAACTTATTGAGCGCCAGGGGAAAGTGCAGGAAAAACTGGACGCATCAGACGCATGGGACCTTGATTCACGGTTAGAGATGGCAATGGACGCGTTACGCTGCCCTGAAGGAAATACTTCCGTTAAAATCTTATCCGGGGGAGAAAGAAGACGGGTGGCTCTTTGCAGACTGTTGCTGCAAAAACCTGACATCCTGTTACTCGATGAACCGACAAACCATCTTGACGCGGAATCCGTTGCCTGGTTAGAGCATCATCTCAAACAGTATCAGGGAACAATTATAGCCGTAACCCATGATCGGTATTTTCTCGACAACGTGGCTGGTTGGATTCTGGAATTAGACAGGGGACGCGGAATTCCCTGGAAGGGGAATTATTCTTCATGGCTGGAACAAAAAGAAAACAGGCTGAAAAATGAAGAAAAAGGGGAGAGCCACAGGCGGAAAACACTGCAACGCGAACTGGAATGGATCAGGATGTCCCCGAAAGGACGCCACGCAAAATCAAAAGCGCGAATTAAATCTTATGAATCGCTATTAACTCAGGAAGTTGAAAAAAGAGATAAAGAACTGGAAATTTATATTCCTCCCGGACCTCGCCTTGGGAATCTTGTTATTAACGCGGAGAATGTTAGCAAGTCGTATGGGGACAAGCTTCTTATCGAGGAGATGTCATTCATACTTCCCGCGGGCGGCATTGTCGGCATTATCGGCCCGAACGGAGCGGGAAAAACAACACTCTTTAAAATGATCACCGGTGCGGAAAAAGCTGACTCCGGAAATTTCAAAATAGGAGATACCGTAAAGTTGGCACATGTAGATCAGAGTAGAGACGCGCTTGATCCTGAAAAAACGATATGGGAAGTTGTTTCAAACGGACAGGAGACCATTCAACTGGGAGGCAGACAGATTAATTCCCGCGCTTATGTGGCGAGATTTAATATTTCAGGAGGCGATCAGCAAAAAAAGGTTGGTATTTTATCCGGAGGCGAGAGAAACAGGGTACAGCTTGCAATGATGCTAAAAGCCGAAGCAAATGTTCTTTTGCTTGACGAACCGACTAATGATCTTGATGTCAATACCATGCGTGCCCTTGAAGAGGCGATAGAAAATTTCGCGGGATGCGCTGTAATCATAAGTCATGACAGATGGTTTCTCGATAGAATCGCAACACATATTTTGGCTTTTGAAGGAGAGAGCAAAGTCATCTGGTTTGAAGGAAATTATTCAGAATATGAAGCGGACAAGAAAAGCCGGCTTGGCGCAGCCGCAAGCCAACCACACAGAATCAAGTACAGACAATTAACAAGAGCATAAGGTCAATAAACTGAATCTATTTCACCGCAGAGGACGCAAAGCGACAAGTTGCCGCAACCAAAAGGGCTACCGCCCAAAGTTACTAACAAAAACTTTGCTAAGCCTTGCATAAGGCGCTGTGCTTTGCATAAGGCACTGTAAAAAGCAAGAGCTAAACAGTGCCTAAAAAAAACAAGAACTAAACAGTGCCTAAAAAAACACGGTTTTGCGAGTTTGTAGTACAAAGATCGCTGAGGGAAAAAAAGGAATTTGTTTTTTCTGATGGCTGAAGCTGAGTGCTGATCGCTGATTGCTTTTAAATTGATAACTGTTCCCTGTTAACCGATTCCCGACACCTGGTCTCCGTCTCCTGCCAACCGACCCCTGATCCCTGCTCTATTCCTTCTTTACAATTTCACCCCAAAGTAGTAAATTGCTGCATGGCGTATTGTGGAATGGTTGAGGCAGCATAGAAATTGATTTCGCCCTTGCAAACCATGCACGATTAGTATATACTTATAATATATACTTTATTTTATGGAGGTAAACCATGAAAATAGCAAAACTTTTTAAAAACGGTCAGAGTCAGGCTGTGCGATTGCCCAAGGAATTCAGGTTCGAAGGCGATCATGTTTTTATCAAAAAAAAAGGGAATATAGTTCTCCTTATTCCTGAAAAAAAGGCATGGGATTCATTGATTGAGAGTCTCGAAAATTTTTCTGATGATTTTATGAGTGAAAGACGTCAGCCTGAAAAACAAAAGCGTGAGGAACTGTTTGATGAAATTCATGCTTGATACCAATATCTGCATTTATCTCATTAAACAGAAGTCTCAGAGAATTATAGAGCATTTTAAAAAGCATACTGCAGGTGAAATAGGTGTATCTTCTATCACTCTTGCGGAACTTCAATCTGGTGTGGCCAAAAGCCTGCACAAGAAACAAAACAGAATTGCCCTTGAAGAATTTGTCCTGCCCCTTGAGATTGCCTGTTTTGACAAAAAGGCGGCAGAAACTTACGGATTAATCAGTTCACAGCTTGAAAAGACTGGTAAACCGATCGGCTCTCTGGCTACGCTGATAGGGGCGCATTCCCTGTGTCTCGGCGTTACACTTGTGACCAACAATAT
>CBDUII010000325.1:0-3556 GCA_965367285.1 uncultured bacterium | reverse complement strand
GCGGCTTATCTTCGGAAACCGTCCAAGTCGGTTTTCCATATCGATTTGACATGATAACAGAATTACACAGAGTGGAAGGGGCCACAACCAAATGGGTCTACCGCTCCGGTGAGCAAACAGAAATTTTGTTAAAAAAACATAACTTTACAAGTTTGTAGTACAGGATAATTATTTTTGGGATCAAATAAAATAAAAAATTACGTGCTAATCTTATTTTAATAGGAATTTCAATGTTTATAGATTCCCGCTAAAATCATGCGGGAATGACATGCAGGGATGCTGGGAATGACAAATGGAGCATACTTCTTAAAAGTATTATTTTTTTGTTTTGTTTCGCTTTTTGAAACAAAACAGTACTAAAATTACGAGCCTCCGGCTCGTAATTTTATTTAGAAACTGAGGAAGAGTGATAACGGATATTTCCAAAACAGTTTTATTATACTGCAACAATAAATGGTTAGTTATCCATAAACCTACAGGCATATCGACACATGCCGTTAATCAGGGAGACCTGGGAATCGCCGAATGGATGGAATTGCACCACGACATTAAGGTATATATTTGCTCGAGGTTGGGTAAAGGGACAAGTGGGGTTTTGGTTTTTGCTTTGACCCCGGAGGCAAGCGGTATTGCAGAAAATATCCATAAGAATAACCTGGCGAAAAAGAATTATTTTTTTTTATCGGACAGAAAACCTCCGGGTGGGAAAAACTGGAGATGCCGAAAAAGTCTTGATGGAAAAGAATGTGAAACCTCCTTTGATCTGGAGAGAGAAGGGAACGGCTATTTTCTATATCGCGCTGAGATCTCGCGAGGGAGAAAACACCAGATCAGGCGCCACGCCTCGCTGTCCGGTCTGCCGGTTCTGGGTGATGACGAATATGGTGGAACGTCATTTTCCAGACTCTGCCTGCATTGCGGAGAAATCTCCTGGCCAGGTCTACCAAAAAAAATAGTTGTTAAATTACCTCAGTCATTTGAATGGCTTCTTGCCGGTAAAGATTTGATGATTGTTGATGCTATTGTGGCTTATGAGCGCCGGTTGGACTGGCTACTCTCTATAACTAATGCCTTTCGCCTTATTCATCGCGGGGAGGTGCTGGATATGGCTTTTGCGATAGATATATTTGGCTCATGGATATGTGTTACAGGATTTGATGAAAAGCTATCTTCTGAAAAGCTGAGAAAAAAACTTGCTCCTGTTTTGGGGTATTTCTCAAAGGTTTTCGCGTGCTGGGGAGGGGTCGTCAGGACTAATCGACGAAACCCTCATCAAAATAAACTCTTTAGCGACATAATATCCTGGGGAGAATTACCCCCGGACAGATTCCTTGTAAGAGAGCATGGGCTATTGTTTGAAGTCACTTTTAATGAATCGAAACATGTAGGACTTTTTTTGGACCAACGGGATTCAAGAAGACGTATAGGAAAAATATCTCAGGGAATTCGAGTGGCCAATCTATTTTCTTTTACTTGTTCCTTTTCCGTTGTTTCCGTTAAATCGGGCGCAGAAGTTGTCTTTTCCGTTGATATAGCCTCGGGGACACTGAAGAGAGGAAAAATAAACTTCAGCCATAATATGGCGGAGTCCGGTCGCGGAAAATTTATCAAAGAGGACGTTCAAAAATGGTTAGCACGACAGATAAGAAAAAAAAATGAAAATCCAGAAGCCTTTGACAAATGGGACCTGGTTATTTGCGATCCCCCTGTCTTCGCTTCTTCAGGAAAGGGGCGGTCCTTTTTAGTAGAAAGAGAATGGCCCGGGCTGGCTAATAATATACGCGAGATTTTATCTGATAAAGGGATTGCCCTTTTCATAAATAACCATAGAGGATGAAACGAAAAGTATTACTTTGGGGAACTAACTAAATGTTTTGACAGGGTAACTCGATTGCGTCCTCCCTTTGATTTTCCGGAATTAAAAGGTTCTCCGGAGCACGTCCGGATCTATTGGTGTGAGGTTTAAGCGAAATCGAGTATAGTTGAGCTTAGTACATTGCTTCATAAATACATTAACATAAAGCAAAAACATTAGACGGGATAACAGGATGAACATGATAGTTTAAACATCTTGAGGAAATCGTGAGGCTGAAAAAACAAATTAGCTTCTCGATTACTTCGAGATTACTCAGGATAGACCTTTTGATTAACAGGATTAATATCCAGATAATCCAGTCAAATGATTCTATAAAATATGTTACCGACGATGAAATATTGTACTTAGTGATCTTCCGCTCATAATAGCAATAATTAATTTATGAAAAAAATTATTTCCTGGAATGTGAATGGTGTCCGGGCTGCTGTAAAAAAGGGGATGTTACAGTGGCTTGAAAAAACCCAACCGGACGTTTTGTGCATTCAAGAAACTAAAGCTCAGGTCGATCAGCTTGAGCCGGAGTTGATCAATCCAAAAGGATATAAAACCTACTGGCAATCAGCGGAAAAAAAAGGTTACAGCGGTATTGCAACTTTTGTGAAAAAAGAACCCCTCTCAATCTCCAGCCTTGGAATAAAAGATTTCGATTCGGAAGGCCGTATTCAAATTCTTACCTACGAAAAACTGACGATCGTAAACACCTATTTCCCCAATAGTCAGGAAGCAGGGAAAAGGCTTAATTATAAGCTCGGCTTCTGCAATTCTCTTTTAGCCTATTGCAACAAACTCAAAAAAACAGGAAAGAATATTCTGATTTGCGGAGATTTCAATATTGCCCATAAAGAAATTGATTTAAAAAATCCAAAGACGAATATGAACAATCCCGGCTTTCTCCCGGAAGAAAGGGCCTGGATGGACAAATTTGTAAAGAACGGTTATCTCGATACCTTCCGCCTTTTCAACCAGGAACCCGGACATTATACCTGGTGGTCATACAGATTTCAGGCGAGGCAGAAAAACATCGGATGGAGAATCGATTACCATTGTGTAAACGAAGAGTTCAAGCCAAAAATAAAAGAATCGGTTATCTTAAAAGATGTGCCCGGTTCCGATCATTGTCCTGTTATGCTTCGCCTGAAATAGAAACACCTTTCTTCTTTTTCTGATGCAGTTAAGAATGGGCTTGTCCTGTTATTTTTTAGTATGTAGAATCAAGCAATATAAAAGTGTTCTCATTAAAGTAACTTTTTGGGCTTTAATAACTGTCAGGTGATTACAACGAATAACATAACTCAAAGAAAAGCGCTATCCGGTATCCGGCGAGCCATGCACTCAATAGGGTACAGCAGAGAACTAATAAAATCCCAATATCAGTATGCTGATTGTCTGAATATTTCGAGACCTGTAGGGGAAATTCCGCTTGTTGGCTTTGCCCATTTCCCGCCAGACTATCGCAACGCCTGCATTGGGGTTGTTTTCAGCAACGGGTTTTCTGGAGAGGCAAATATTGTGCAGCACGGCGCCCTTGGCGCACCCATTATATTTGACATTGTTTCATCTAATATCCTGTTGTGGAAGATCGAAAATGACAATGATCGGCAAAAGGCACAACAAGATCTAAAACATCTACTTTTAGCAGCACTTAATGCCGTTTTCGAACGCAACAATTACGATCGACAC
>CBDUII010000324.1:0-3570 GCA_965367285.1 uncultured bacterium | reverse complement strand
TTGAGACATAATTCCTCGCGGATAATACGACATATCTGGCATAGTTAGAATGATGAACGTAAATAGAAGGGATTGAGACTTGACAAGTAAGGGTTATATTATCTTTTTTTGGGGTTTGAATGATGACCTTAAATAGAAGGGATTGAGGCCGCATTGCTATTTTCTTTTCAATTTTTTACTAAAGTACGTCCAGACTTTTCCAAAATTAAAATAAAGATGCAGAGCAGCAAGGCATAGAGTCGCGTAAGCAAAGTACCGATGAGGATAAAACTTTCGGAGTTCCAGCTCGGACTGAATATAGCCAAGCGCCCCTGTGACAACGATGGAACATATCAGAAGAATACTTATAGTGAAGTTGAAATCTTCCCGCTTCATAGGGTGCCAACGGCATGAATAGAAATTGCCGCTTCATTATGACCATCAATCCCAATAAGTTTATTGATCTCCTTATCTAAAAATGCTCCGACAACAACAGATCCTAACCCTAAAGACACTGCCTGAAGATATATGTTCTGGCTGATGTGTCCTGCTTCCATGTAGGCGTAACGGTAGCCTCTTTCCCCATATTTATGGCGCAGGCGGTCAAATATGGAAGTTAAAACAAAGGCCACACTGGAATCACCTAACATATCCTGATCCAATCCGGCTTTTGTTATGCTGCTCCTGAAGTCACCGCTTTTTATCAGTTCCAGGGCATGTTTACGAACAGAATAATGATAAATACCTCCTGGCAGATCATCAACCGCGTTTACTATAAGGTAAACCTCAAAGGGATAGAGGGCTCCGGCAGACGGCGTGGTACGAAGGAGTGTGCCAAAACTCTTTCCTGTCGCGCCCTGAGCGGCAAAGACCAATTGAGACAACTGGTTAAGAGTGATGGCTTTTTTGGAATAGTTCCTTTGAGAACGTCTTTTTTTTATGGCCTCTTCTAAAATCATCCCCCTGTATTCCGGTTTTGGCAATTTGATTACTTTTGCATCAGGGTAGGTTTTATATTGTGAAGGCTCTTTGGGTTTGGAGCGAAACATGTCCCCTAAAACTCCCAACCATGTAATAGAAGTCTCTTTATGGAATCGCTCAGCAATGCTCAGATTTTCATCTGAATTACTTTCCTTAGCGATTATAATATAACTTAACGCGAAAAAAGCAGATAACGATAATAGTGCAATAAATACCTTTTTCATGTTTTGAGTGAACTTAGATTCCCGCTTTCGCGGGAATGACAAAAAGCGCAGGATTGTTATTTCCAAGCGCCTCTACATGTCATTCCCGCACGCTCCCCGTTTAAAGCATGCGAGGACAAGCTTTAGCGGAAATCTATAAACATTGAAATTCCTATACGTTTAATTATAACGTACATAATGGCTATTGCCAATTATTTGTATATGTGTTAAGTTGACAAAGATAGTAAAAAAAAATTTCAAATCGCTCTATGCAAGTATGCACCCCTTCCTATATAGACAAGTATCAAAGCGGCCTTATAGAAAAAAGAATAGACAAACTTCTTAGTATCCTGAATAGCTGCACTCTATGTCCTCACGAATGCCGGGTAAATCGCTTGAACGAAGAAAAGGGAATCTGTCAGGCCGGTGATAGTGTTAGCATTTCCAGCGCTTTTCCACATTTCGGCGAGGAACCTCCACTTGTTGGCAGGAGAGGGTCCGGAACCATCTTTTTTGCTAACTGCAATCTACGCTGTGTATTCTGCCAGAATCATGATATCAGCCATCGAGTCAATGGCACTGAAGTTACGCAGGAACGTTTAGCCGAACTGATGCTATACCTTCAGGGTGTTGGATGTTTGAATATTAATTTTGTCACGCCTACACACTACGCCTCTCAAATTGTCCAGGCTCTTCCGTTGGCTATTAAGATGGGTTTAAATGTTCCACTGGTTTGGAACTGCAGTGGATATGATTCTCTGGAAGTAATTAAACTTCTGGATGGTATTGTTGATATTTATATGCCTGATGTAAAATTTGGCGATCTTGAAAACGCCAGACGTTTTACTACAGGGTGGCAGGGCCACACCCAAAGGGGCTACTGCCCGGATACCCAACAAAAACTTTGTCAAAAAAACAAAGTTACGCAAGTTAGTAATACAGCTCACAATTATTTTGAAAATGTTAAACCGGTTTTAAAGGAAATGTACCGACAGGTGGGGAATCTTGAACTGGACGACAATGGAATCGCGGTGAAGGGGTTATTGGTAAGACATTTAGTCATGCCGAAAAACAGGGCTGGGTCAAAAAAAATATTGAAATTTATTGCCGAAGAAGTTTCTCAGGATACATACATTAATCTTATGGGACAATATCGTCCGGCCTTTCAAGCCTTCAAGTATCCTGACATCAATCGAAACATTACCACGGAGGAATACAATGAGGTTTTGCTATACGCAAGAGAGGTGGGCCTGTACCGGGGGTTTTAACATGCTTCAAAATGATCTGAGGCAACTACCGAGTTATTTTTCTTTTATACTCGTCATCTATTCTTTTGAGAACCTCAGCCCCTTCCTTTTCCTTTCCCAAACGTTTGTAAATGTTAGCGATTTTTGATTCTATTTCTTTCCGGCTGATTCTATCGTTTTCATCTTTTTTTTGAACATTAAGAACATACCTGAATCCTTTTCCAGCCTCTTCTATTCTTTCCTGATCTTCAAAGCGAAGGCAAACTTCCCCCTTCATAATGTACGCTTTCCGAAGTCCTTCAGAAGTTGTTGTCAACGGATCTCGTTTTTTAATAGCCGACGTCAACGTATCGTAAGCGAGTCCTAACTGTTTATTCTCAAGCATCAAATTTCTCGCCAATCGCGTATAATTTTCGGTTAGATTGATTCGCGGCTGAAGGTCTATAATGTGTTTTGCGACTTCTATCGCCAGTCCATAGTCCTTTTTTTTTAAATATATTTCTTCTAATAAAATTTGCCTCTTTACGTTATCTGTTCCAAATTCAGATGCTTTTTCAATAACAGCTAAGGCTTCATCTGTCCGGTTGTTTTCTAAAAATATAGTTGCAAGGCTGTCGGAAGCCTTCATGAAATGTTTATTGCAGGTTAACGCCTTCTGAAAAGCTTCTATGGCCTTCTCCTTATTCTTGCCTTTTTTGTAAATTTGTCCCATTGCTTCATAGGTCCAGGCGCTTTCAGGATTTATTCTTAAAATATCCAGTTGCTTTGCAAAGGCCTTTTTCAGCTCTCCGGCCCGCTCATAGGCTTCAGCTATTGCCTTATGTAACCACAAAGGAGGGCTGGAATCTTTTTCTCCCTTCTGCATTTGCTCTAACTCATTTTCATAATACTTTACAGCTTCATCTACTCCTCTGGTGTCAAATAATTTCTTCCCTTTTTTTAAAATATCTTTTTTAAACAGTACTCTTGTTAATATTTTTTCCACAGTTTCCGTGCGAATCGGTTTAACAATATAGGCGTCCATGATAGCCTCAGCAGCTCGAATAACATTGTGAGCAATTCGTTCCGCTGTAGTCATCATAAACACCAAATCATCTACTTTGCCGTTTTCTTTCATGATTTCAAGAACTTCCACCTCATCCAACAAGTCCTTCATTCTC
>CBDUII010000323.1:0-3598 GCA_965367285.1 uncultured bacterium | reverse complement strand
CAAGAGCTTCATCAAAATTACCCTGCTTTATAAGCTCTTCTCCTTTTTTGATTAATTTCAGATATTCCGGGGGATTAATAATATTAAGCATTTTTTCCCGTAAAGTGTCCGCTATAAAAGGTTTAATAATATAGTTTTCCGCTCCATGTTCTACTGCCAGAGTAATTTGTTCCTGATTATCCTCTGCAGTGATCATTAACACATGGATTTTTTGCAATGCTTCGTCCCCTTTTATTTTCTTCAATACCTCAAGACCAGAAACACGGGGCATATTCCAATCAAGCAGCATAAGAGCAAAAATACTCTTATCTGGCTCTTCTTGAATAATTTTCAATGCGCTCTCGCCATCACCCGCCTCAATAATGTGATTATTTTTAATGCCTATATGTTTAAGCATGTTTTTTATGGCTCTTCTCATGTTCGGCATATCATCGACAACGAGAATATAGCCGTCTTTGAAATATTTAAGAAAAGATTTTTTTACCTGGAACTCTGTTGTTATCAGAAGTTCTTCGCTCATATATTTTTTCCCTGTAAGTATTTAGAGTAATTAAACCCGAAAAGATTTAATGGAATATAATCTCATTTCATATCTTAACCCAAAGAATTAGGTACTGAAAGAAATTAAAAGGAAATTTAACGCAAAGCCGCAGCAGATATTTTTTGACGCTGATTTTTTATGATGTTTATGATTAACGCTGAGAAGAAATCTTCATATTAAATCATAATAATCAGTGTCTATCTACGTCTAATTTATACAATTTCCCCTTATCTTGCGTATACCGGATAATCTTGTCTAAAAAAGCCCTGCCGAAGGCGGTTAATTAATCTAAATTTGTGTTAAAATAAATCCGGAAAATCTGTAATTCATCAGTGTCCTAATGAAGGAACCTTTTTATGTCCGCCACTGAAAAAAGTCCCATGATGAAGCAGTACCTGGATATTAAGTCCAAACATCCGGATTCTATCCTCTTTTTCCGGATGGGGGATTTTTATGAGATGTTTTATGAGGACGCTAAAAAAGCCTCCCGAATTTTAGATATCGCACTGACGTCAAGAAATAAAAACGCTGCCGATCCTGTTCCCATGTGTGGAATCCCCTATCACGCTGCGGACAACTATATCGCCCGCATTATTAAAGAAGGCCTTAAGGTAGCGATTTGCGAGCAGGTGGAAGACCCGAGATCAGCAAAAGGTGTTGTCCGCAGGGAAGTTATCAGAATAGTAACCCCGGGGACAGTTATTGACTCTTCTCTCCTTGATTCTAAAAGAAACAATTATTTAGGAGCGATTTATCCTTTTAAAAATGCTTATGGTCTTGCTGTTCTGGACGTTTCTACTGGTGAATTCAAAATTACGGAGTTTGCAGGCGCTAACGCTTTCGAAGCCCTCTCTGATGAAATCGATGCCCTTGATCTGGAAGAAATACTTATTCCGGGAAATGCCGCTGAAAAAGATGCTGATTTAAACAACATGAAAGCGCTGAATAATAAAATATATAACTCCTATGAAGAATGGGTCTTTGAATATGATATTGCGTATAGCGCGCTTAAGGATCAGTTTCATACCGTTTCTTTAGATGGATTCGGGTGCGAAGGATTGAAATTAGCGATTCCGGCGGCAGGCGCAATTATCCATTATATAAAGGAAACTCAAAAGTCCGTTCTGGAGCACATCAACCGCCTCTCTTACTACGACAAAAAAGACTATCTGGGACTCGATAGTTCCACTACCCGGAGTTTGGACCTGATTTACGAAAAAGGAAATATCAAAAAAAATTCCCTCTTAAGCCTCCTTGATGAAACAATTACTTCCATGGGCGCAAGAAAGCTAAAGAATTGGATTTTAAAGCCTTTGATTGATTTGGAACAGACCATGCTCCGGCATAAGGCTGTCGAAGAATTTGTAAAAAACATCTTTCTCAGGAGCGACGTCAGGAACCTGCTAAAAGAAATCCATGACATGGAGCGAATTATCGGCAGGATATCATTCTCCCTTTTCGGAGCAAGAGATATGGTTGCCTTAAAGAAATCAGCACTTATTTTACCTGACCTCTGGAGAAAATTAGAAGAGACATCATCACATCTTATACAAAAAATATTAGAGGATTGGGATAACCTGCTTGATGTGGTTGATCTAATTGATAAGGCTATTGTGGAAAATCCTCCCGCTGTTATGAAAGAAGGGGGAGTAATAAAAGATGGATTTAACAGGGAACTGGATGAACTGAGATCCATTCTGCGGGATGGAAAGTCATGGATCGCCCGCCTGGAAGAACAGGAAAAGAAGAAGACAGGTATTACCACTTTGAAAGTTCGTTATAACAAAATTTACGGCTATTACATTGAAGTAACCAAGAAAAATCTGGATGCTGTGCCGGAAAATTATATCAGGAAACAATCCCTGGTCAACTGTGAACGGTTTATATCACAGGAGTTGAAGGAATATGAAGCAAAAATTTTAGGGGCGGAAGAAAAAATGATTGCCCTGGAAAACGAAATCATGCAGACATTGCGGGAAAAAATCGCAAAAGAAGGAAAAAGAGTACAAAATATGGCAGCCAAAATAGCGGAGATTGATGTTCTTTTAACATTTTCAGAAGTTTCCGCGAAATATAATTACTCAAAACCGGAAATGAATAACGGGTTTGAATTGCAAATTACCGAAGGACGGCATCCGATTATGGAGAGAATGGGCCTGGAAACCGGGTTTATTCCTAATGATACAAATATGGATTGCGACCAGAACAGGATTATGATTATCACAGGCCCGAATATGGCTGGGAAGTCCACTTATCTGAGACAGGTAGCACTGATTGTGCTGATGGCGCAGATGGGCTGCTTTGTACCGGTAAAAGAAGCAAAGTTAGGGATAGTGGATAAGATATTCAGCAGAGTGGGGGCACAGGATAATATTCTGAAAGGACAGAGTACTTTTATGGTAGAGATGAATGAAACTGCTAATATCCTGAACAACGCCACTAATAGAAGTCTTATTATTCTGGATGAAATCGGAAGGGGCACATCCACCTTTGACGGGATCAGTATCGCCTGGTCGGTTGTCGAATACCTGCACGATAAAGCAAAAGCCGGGGCAAAAACCCTTTTTGCGACCCATTACCATGAACTGACGGAACTCTCGATGATCTTAGACGGTGTTAAAAACTATAATGTTCTTGTCAGAGAATGGAATGACAAGATTATTTTTCTCAGGAAAATAGTGGAAGGAGGAGCAGATAAGAGTTACGGAATTCAGGTAGCGCGGTTGGCAGGTCTGCCGCAGGAAGTTTTAATTAGGGCAAAAGAAGTATTATCCAACCTGGAGAAAAAAGAATTTAACGAAGCCGGTGTCCCAACTCTTGGACAAAAACATGGATCACTGGATAACAAAGAGAAGAAAGCTGACCAACTTCAGCTTTTCAGAGAAAAGCAAAACGATTTATTATTACAGGAATTGGAAAAAATAGACATTAACGGTATGTCACCCCTCGAAGCACTGAATAAACTGAACGAACTGAAGAAGAAAATAAAAGAGGCTCATTAATAATCAGAAATTCCCGACCTCCAATATAATAAAATGATTTCCTCGATTTTTTAAG
>CBDUII010000322.1:0-3607 GCA_965367285.1 uncultured bacterium | reverse complement strand
GGAATTGAAATTTAAATCCCAGACCGGTAAGTTGAACCTGCTGAAATCTCCGTGGGACCAGTTTTCCGACTTCTATGACTGGTGGAAGCCAAAGGGAGATGAACTCTGGGTAACCAACGGCCGTATTAATGAGATATGGCAGACCGGTTTTGATGATATGTTCCGCCGGCCTTATATTACTCAGCGGTTCCCGGAAAACTTCCTTGAAATTCATCCTGAAGATGCTAAGGCAAGGGGTATTGAGAGTGGTGATATGCTTGTTATTACTAATGACAGAGTGCCTGTTCAAAAAGACTATAATCAGGCGGTCTTCAGTGGCGACTTCCAGTTCTCCAACCTGATGAAGCAGGGCCATATCAAACTAACCAAGGGCAGTATTACAGCGGTTGCTATCGTTACACCGGCCCTGAGGAAGGGGGTTAGTTTTACCTACTTCCAGAATCCACATCAACCGGCCAATTCCCTTGTCCCCATGGTTCCTGATTGGGTTACCAACAGGTATCGCTTCAAGCTTGGTGTGGGCAAAGTGAAAAAGATTGGAGAATCTCCGTACAAAAAGACATTCCGGGCATTCTCATTTGCAAGGAGAGACATAGTATAAATATGTAATTATGCTTATGTTGATTCACAAAAAAGAGGGGAGTTTTTACTCCCCTCTTTTTTTATAAAACCGCGAATTTCACAAATTACGCTAATAAATTTGTGTAATTCGCGTAATTTGTGGATTTTTGTCTTGATATTATTTGAATGGTAATGTTTCTATCTGCATTATCTCTCAATAGTGCTATTGAATAGGATAGGCTTGCAAGGCGTACCATAAATTGTCCTCTTTGATGTGGTCTTCCAATGTTTTTTTGTAGTATACTCCATAAACATCACAGTCCAGCTTCGCCGCAACCAAATAATTTTTTTTGACAGGATAACAGGATTGACTGGATATAAATCCTGTTTATCATGAGGTTTATAGATTTTGAAAAAAATCTATAATCCTTACTATTAATAAATATCTCAATCTAAATAACAGAAAAACATAATTTTAAAAAATTTCTATTAAATTTGCCGGATAGACTTTTTTTGATTTTCAGGATTTATAATCATGTTTATCCTGTTATCCTGTCTAATGCTTTTAATGGTTTGCTCAAAAACTTTGTCAAAAAAACAAAGTTTCGCAAGTTAGTAATACAGTGTCCCATAAGGAGGACTTTTTCAACATCTGATATTCATTTAACTTTTGTTTTTACAAAATCATTTCACATATATTCCTTTTTTTAGACAATAATTTTTAAATTTGTCAGTAATATGACACTACTAAAGGGTAAAAACTGGCAGAATGAAAGCCACCCTAACAGCTCTATTTTTCCTGATGGTGGAAAAAACCTAAAAGAAGAGACCGGTTTTTTTCAACGTTTCATCAGAGGAAAAACCCAGAGGTGGATAGGTCTTGGGTTAATAGGTGTATTTGTTTTTCTTACTGCTGATAAATACATAAAGTGGATGAATTTAGAAGGTTGGGTGAAAGCGAATCGGACAATATTGAAATTGAATGGAAAAAGTCTGAGAGACAAAATCACTAATCCGAGCGAATGGTTCCACAATTTGCTTTTGACCGTAAAAGAGGTTACTTTTGATTATTTCACTGCCAATGATAATGAGAATACTATCAAAAAGTTTGCTTTGCTCATCAAGAGCCACCGGGGCGTTATTCTTCAGATGAGGATTTTAGATCAAACAGGGATGGAGAAGGTTCGAGTAGATTTCAAAGATGGTAAGGTTATAGCAGTGCCGGAAGTTGATTTGCAGGATAAAAGAGGTAGATATTATTTTAAAAAGGCGCAAAAACTAAAAAAAGACGAAGTATATATTTCCATGATTGATCTCAATAAAGAAATGGGAAAAATAGTAGAACCACGGCAAGTGACCGTAAGATTCATTACAAAAGTTTTTTTCGGAAAAAGTAATTTGCGAGGCTATATAGTGGTAAACTTTAAGTTTCCCGAATTAGCTAACCTAATTGATAACTTCGTGGAAGAAAACAGCAAAATCAGAATGTGGAATGAGAAGAGGAACGAGAGTGGACAGATTGTTGAGAGGCAGATTATCGGGAGTAATGAGCGGAGTAATGAGCCATGTCATTTATACAAAGTTTATGGACCAAAGGAAGAGATTCCTTACTATGATAATGCCTGTAAAGTACTTCCAAAGACTGATGTTACCGCAGTTAAGCTTTCCATCGAAATAAATGGACATAAATACACCGGGGAAATTTATACCGGGACAGAAGAGATTATTGAGCATAGCGGAAATAAAAACGTCCCTTTGTACCTTGCCATAATTATAGTAGGAATATCAGCTTTGATGTTCAAAGGAGGAGAGTGGCGGAGTAAGGCAATGAAAAGCGAACATCTCCTTCAATTGACTAAGGAACTAAAAAGGGAAACATCATTCGTGCTATTGCTCCAGAAGGTAGCTGTCTCAGCCAATGAGTCTTTAACCGTGGAAGGGGCTCTGCAAACTTGTATCGGCCTATTTTGTGATCATACCGGCTGGCCGGTTGGACATGTTTACATGCCGGCCAAAGATAATCCAAAAAAATTGCTGTCGACAGATATTTGGCATCTCAGCGATCAGAAGGAATTTAAAGCTTTTCAAAAAGTTACCAAAGAAACTTCTTTTAATTTAGGGGAAGGATTGCCAGGGAGAGTTTTATCCACCGGGAAACCGGTGTGGATCATTGATGTAACCAGAGATTCAAATTTTCCAAGAGCGAAATTGGTGGAAAATATCGGCGTTAAAGCCGGATTTGCTTTTCCGATTTTAAAGGGCTCGGAGGTCGTGGGAGTGCTGGAATTTTTCTCCTCGGACGCCATTGAGCCGGATCAGGAGCTTATGAAAGTGATGGCAAATATTGGCACGCAGCTCGGACGAGTAGTTGAGCGCAAACAGGCTGAAGCAGCGCTCAAGAAATTTTCAAGAAGACTTGTCGAATCCCAGGAAAACGAACGTAAAAGAATAGCTGGTGAGCTTCATGACAGCCTGGGGCAGAATTTGATTGTTATTAAAAATGAAATAAAGAGATATTTAAAAACCATCTCTGAAGATAATAGGGACAGTGAAATCCTGGAATTTACCTCTTCTATAGTGACGCAAACTCTTAAAGAAATAAAGGAAATTGCATACAATCTTCGCCCACCACAACTTGACAAGCTTGGGCTAAAAGATGCTATTTTATCCCAGGTTAAAAGGGTATTAAATACTTCGGAAACAACTATATTCACGGAAATTGATGTAAAAGATATTGAAATCCCACCTGAAACTGAAATTAATATTTTTCGAATAATTCAGGAAGGAATTAACAATATCCTAAAACATTCCTCTGCAAGCGAAGCAATTATAAAACTAAAAATAGTAAAAGAAAATATTTATCTTGAAATTTCAGATAACGGCAAGGTGTTTGATAACAAAAAAGAGAAAAAACAGGACGCTGCCTTTGAAAGTTTTGGGCTAAAAGGAATAGCAGAGAGAGCAAAAATGCTTGGTGGTTCTTTTCAGATTGATTCTAAAAAAGGGGTAGAGACAACCTTGAAAATAGTTATTCCAATTTGTCGAA
>CBDUII010000321.1:0-3625 GCA_965367285.1 uncultured bacterium | reverse complement strand
AGGGGCGGGGTTGAGGGATCGTGGATGGTGGATCGGGATTCAGGGGTCAAGAAAGAAGTTAGGGTTTGAGTCAAATTAGATCATGACAATTGGAGCTCCCCGCAGCAAGATGCGAGGAATGCACTCGCTAAACACTTTCAATATTCGGAATTTGAGTTTGGAATTTATTTGGAATTTGTCATCTGAAATTTGGAATTTTTTAAATGATCATTTGGATTCTCATCCTTATCCTTCTTGCGCTTCTTGGAACTCCTCTTTTCATTATCATTTCCGCCATTGCTCTCCTGGCTTTTCACAGCATAGAGATTGACAGTTCCGCCATTATGATTGAAATGTACAGGATGGCCTCTGCCCCGACACTTCTCGCTATTCCACTTTTTACCTTCACCGGTTATCTGTTAGCAGAAAGTAACGCTCCGAAGCGACTGATGAATTTAAACCGGGCCTTATTCGGTCATCTCGCCGGCGGCACTTCAATAATTGTTCTTGTATCCTGCGCCTTCTTTACCGCCTTTACCGGCGCGTCAGGAGTTACGATCATTGCGTTAGGAGGTCTTTTATACCCGATTTTATTGAAAGAAGGGTATCCGGAAAAATTCTCCCTCGGACTTATGACTTCGTCAGGGAGTCTCGGGCTTCTGTTTCCTCCAAGCCTGCCATTAATATTGTACGGTCTTGTTTCTAAAACCAGCGTGGATAAACTTTTCATAGCCGGAATTATACCCGGTACTTTGATGATCATGATCCTTTCTGCCTACAGCATCAAAGTCGCGCAGGTCTCCCATCCGACAAAAAGCGTGTTTAATTTCAAAGAAGTTCTTATTGCCGCAAAAGAAGCAGGATGGGAACTGCCACTCCCTCTAATCATTTTAGTAGGAATATACGGCGGAATATTTACAGTAACAGAAGCCGCGGCTGTGGCCGCTTTTTATACTCTGTTTACAGAAGTCGTGATTTATAAAGACCTCCATTTGTTTAAAGATGTTCCGCGCATTATGAAAGAGAGCATGATACTGATAGGAGGGATTCTTATTATTCTGGGGATGGCAATGGGACTGACCAACTACCTTATAGACGAAGAGATCCCGATGAAAATCTTAGCCTTCATGAAAAATCATATCGACAGCAAATTAACGTTTCTTCTGCTTCTTAACATCTTTCTGCTGATTGTCGGCTGTATGATGGATATATTTTCCGCGATAATTGTGGTTGTCCCGCTTATCGTCCCCATTGCGCAAATCTTTGGAGTGGATATGGTGCACCTGGGGATCATTTTCCTGACTAATCTGGAGATAGGTTATTCCACCCCGCCTGTGGGGATCAACTTGTTTATTGCCAGTTCCCGGTTTAAAAAACCGGTTGTTGAATTATATGGAGCGGTTCTTCCGTTTTTAGGCCTGCGCCTCATCGGCCTCATCATCATTACTTATTTCCCGTGGTTAAGCCTCGCACTTGTTCATTTTTTTAGTTAATTTGTTCTTAAAAGCTGAACTTAGCTCATGTCAAAAAGAATTATTATACCCCGCAGATGTGATGAAACGCGCAAAAGGAACAAGTCTTTTCCCTCTTAAAAGCAGGTTCAAAGGGAATATCCGGGTTCACTATTTCATTAAGAAGTTTAAAAATGATATCCTGCAAAACAGGGAAAAAATTTAAAGCCTCTTCTGCTGATTGAAAGAGGGGCAGCTCGATTTTTTCGTCCATTGCCATCTTGCCCAAAGCCAGAAATACTCCGTTTATACTATCAACATTCTCCCCTGTTTTTGTCGTAAAGAGAGTCAGGTAAAAGGGGAGTTGGAGGCTGCCGATCGAATCATTCCAGTTCTTCCTGTCATCAGGATCAAGCTTTTTAAAATTGATCTTCAGGTACTGATCGCTTGCTGAAGTTTTATAATCGATAATATAAATTTTTCCGTTTCTTTTTTCAATCCTGTCCAGGCTGCCTTTGAGAGTAAATGAATTGATTGAAGCTTTGAGTTTATGCTCAAGCTCCATTATTTCAATTTCATTTTTTTCAATCAGGGGGATTTGGTATTTTTCCAGAAACTCTCTCATCCTGTTTTTAACCTGGATATTTAAAAGATACGCGGCGCCCGTTAGATCATCCCCAAAATCTTCTTTAAAAAGACTATCTGCAAGTTTATCCATCTCATCAAAATTTATATCCTTTTTATCCAACCGCCGGCCCTTTTTGTTTTGAAAATATGTTTTAAGGAGTTTGTGGACAAAGGTTCCTATTTCAATCTTTTCTATTTCACCGGTAACCTTCTTCTTTTCCCCGAGATTCAGAACATACTGGTAATAAAACATCAAAGGGCATCTCAGGTAGGTATCTACCGAAGTGGCGCTATACGTATAATCCCGTAAAAACTCTATCATCTCATTGGTTTTTCTTGCAGGAGCCGGGTTTTTGCCATGCAAATTCACTTCATAGCGAATGGATTTTATATAATTTCTGGAATCTGTTTTTTTGTCTTTTTTCTGTTTTTCCCAGATTAATTTTTCCACAAACCTGCTTTTTTCTTTTTTATCCTTTTCAACAAAAAACAAATGCACTTTCCTTGCGCTATTCACCAGGGTATCGAAATAATAGGCAGAAAGTTTTTCCCTGTCCCTGTATGTTGGGATACCCAGAATTTCCCTGACTTTAAATGGAAGGAGAGAATCCTCTTTCCCTGTGTCCGGCAGTACCCCTTCATTGGCGTCCAGGATAAAGACCCTGTCAAACTTCAGGTTTCTCGTCTCAAGGAATCCAAGAACCTGCAGACCCTTTACAGGCGTTCCTTCAAACGGTGTGCGGCAGATCATGATATATTTCCTGAAGAAATTAAAATAACCGGCTGTCTCATTAAATGACATATCTTTTAAAAGAGAGTCGGCGATAGAATCAAGGGATTTGACAAATTCCTCGTAAAAAGGATAGAAAAAAGGATGAAGCCGGGCAGTGCTGTTTCTATATATATAGGTAAGGACTTCAATGCTTTTTAAAGCAAAATCCTTTATATTTTCAAATGACCTGAACTTATTTATAATATTTTCATGTATGGTTTTGAGATGCTCTTTTAAAACATCGGCGTTAATAGTTATATTTGTATCAGTGTTTGTTCCTGCTATTTCTTTCAAAATTTTGTCGAAAAACACATTGTCCTCCTCTATCTCCTGCAGACTGATAAAGGTTTTTGTCCTTTTCCCGGCAAGTTTAGTTTCAAGGGAGTTAAACATTATTCTCGAAACATCCGCTCTTTTGTTAAATAATATATTTTTTATGTAAGGATGGAGAATGAACTTCAGGTAATCTGGTATATATAAACGGTCTCCTTCCATTGATATCAGCAGGTTCATGAGATTGTTAAAAAAACCGAATAGAGGCGTTCTGTGCAGAGGATAACCCATAGAGATGTTGTAATCGTCTTTATTCAGAAGAGACAGTGTCTGATGAAGCAACGGGAATAAGGTGTCCGGCGAAGGGAGAACGATCACAGTATTTATAAAAACCTCGTTCCCAGGCTCCAGCCTGGGAACGAGTTGTATATCGTCTTTTATACTATTACTCTGTAAAAACTTGTTTTTCGAGGAAGTTTTTTGTTGGTTCTTCAGGGCGGCAGCCCATTTGGTTGCGGCAACT
>CBDUII010000320.1:0-3640 GCA_965367285.1 uncultured bacterium | reverse complement strand
CAATAGGACATTTCTAAATTGGAGAAAACAGGACATTTCTACTTTGGTTTGACAGGTGTAAAATTCTTCCTTTACAAAAAATTTCGATTGTGGTAGCATCTTGCGTTTTTGCTAAAAAGTAAAAGTAACTAATTAATTAATAACATTTTTTATGGGAGGGAAAATTTATTATGACACCAAAAGAAGTTTTGGAATTTGCGAAGAAAAATAAGGCTGTCATGCTTGACGTCAGGTTTATGGATTTTCTTGGATTATGGCAGCATTTTTCAGTTCCTATCTCTGAATTGGAAGAAGGGGTTTTTGAGGATGGATATGGATTTGACGGCTCCAGTATCAGAGGATGGCAACCCATTCATGCCAGTGACATGCTGGTTGTTCCTGATCCGGCTACAGCAGTTATGGATCCATTTACAAAGCATCCAACCCTTACCATGATCTGCAATATTGTAGACCCAATCACAAAAGAAAAATACTCCAGGGATCCTCGAAATATTTCCCAGAAAGCTGAAGCGTATTTGAAATCCACGGGGATTGCAGATACCGCTTATTTTGGTCCTGAGGCTGAGTTTTTTATTTTTGACGATGTTAGATTTGACTCAGCAGAGCAGCACAGTTTTTATTATTTAGATTCCAAAGAAGGACACTGGAACACAGGTCGTGAGGAAAATCCAAACCTCGGGTATAAACCAAGATATAAAGAAGGTTACTTCCCTTGTCCTCCTGTTGACACTTTACAGGATATCAGGACGGAGATGGTCCTTGTAATGGAGCAGGTCGGGATAACGGTGGAATGTCAGCACCACGAGGTTGCAACAGCCGGTCAGGGAGAAATAGATATGAAATTCGCCCCCCTGACAAAAATGGGGGACAGCCTTATGTGGTATAAACACATCGTTAAAAACGTGGCAAAGAAACATAATAAAACGGCCACATTTATGCCAAAGCCGGTCTGGAATGATAATGGTTCAGGAATGCATACTCACCAGAGTTTATGGAAAGGAGACAAACCTCTTTTTGCCGGTAGCAAATATGGTGGCTTAAGCGACATGGCGCTCTACTATATTGGCGGTGTTTTAAAACATGCTGCGACTTTATGCGCCTTTTCCAATCCCACAACTAATTCATATAAGAGGCTCGTGCCTGGTTTTGAAGCGCCGGTTAACCTGGCCTATTCCAGCCGAAACAGGAGCGCCTGCGTTAGGATACCCATGTATTCACCAAGTCCGAAGGCCAAGAGGGCGGAATTAAGATTTCCCGATCCTTCCTGCAACGGATATATGGCTTTTTCCGCTATGCTTATGGCCGGGCTGGATGGAATTGAAAATAAAATCGATCCGGGAGAACCATTGGATAAAGATATTTACGCGCTCGGACCTGAAGAATTAGCCGCTGTTCCAAAAGTTCCGGGATCTTTAGATGAAGCGCTGAATGCCCTGGAAGAAAACCATGAATTTTTATTAAAAGGAGATGTCTTTACCCAGGATGTCATAGATATGTGGTTGGAGTATAAAAGGGAAAATGAAATTAATGTGATGGCATTAAGACCGCATCCTTTTGAATTTGAGCTTTACTATGATGTTTGATTAAATTTAGATTGACGAAAACGAAAAGCCCCCTGAACATCAGGGGGCTTTTTTTGTTTGTTGGTTTTTTTATGCAGGGGCAAGGCATGCCTTGCCCCTACGCATGCTATATCTTTAAAACGCGTAAGTCATTTCAAAAGCAAAGGTGTCATTGTTTTTTGCCATAGTTCCGTTTGCTTTTGTAAAAACACTTTGGTCTGAAAAATCATGCCGGTATTCAAAAAGAGCTCCGAATCCATCTGCAATGACAAATGTAGGAGCAATAGTAAATGCTTGCTGGGTATTGTTGGCTGTTCCTAATCGTGCTCCATCCTCATCGTTAAAATAATCATACCTGAGCGTAATTCCACCCCAATCCGAATAATCATAATGGCCCATTACAAGAAAACCAAACCAATCCCCATCGGTACCTGTGGTAGAACCTTTGTCTTCTGTCCCCCAGTTAAGTTCCAGCCCAACTGTCAGATTGGGTATGACTGTTATAGTTCCATCAACATCAAAAACCGTCAGGTTTTCTCCTGCTACATCACTATCATCACCGGATATTGCCGAAAAACCCACATTAATATCTTTCATAGGGGTAATTCCAATCCTGCCGCCAATGGTTTTGTTTTTATTGCCATCAGGGTTATTATCCCACCCGTTTACAACATAAACACTGATATCGATCATTTCAGATAAAGAAGTGGATGCCATAAGTCCTGTCAGGTTTGTCGGTAGGCCATTATCAAATACTAAAGCATGAGAATATTGATACATGTCAGGAGCGTCAAGGAGTTCAAATCCTATAGGTGCGTTGAATTTTCCAAATGTAAAAGTAACACCATTAGCAACTGGCGCTGTCAGGGTTAAATAGCCCTGTTCTATAGAGTCGTCGTCGCCCGAGCCAGCACAAGCTGTCTGCCCCGTGTTCGGGCAATGTTGCAAATCAAACCGGAGAGACGCCCAGTCAGTGATTTTTTTTGTAATATTAATTTCAATTTGATCAAGACCGAAGGTATTGGTATCCATGTTATCATCCACAGAGTAACTGGAATCTACAAAACCACTTATTTCAAAGCCTAAACCTTCCGCCGCATGAACCTGACCGATACTAATCGAAAACATAGAAATTATTACTGCTAAACCACAAACAAATCTTTTCATTAAACATTCCTCCTCTGAATTTTAAGTATAAATTTTAAAAGTATTGAAGAATCTTAATTGCAAGTGCTTTCCTATCACCTCCCTTTCCAATCTATCTAACAGAATTTAAAATTAAATAAGCTTAACATGATTTGTGAAAAAAAATAAATTTTAACTTGCAGCACCAAACCTTAGTGCTCGTTTCCGCATCAAGCTGACATGAAGAATCTCTTTACTTAGGCTCAGGATAAACTCCGCTAAGAATCTCACCTGAGCAACTTACGTCATAATATTTATGAACTGATGTACTCAAGCTCGCCTTTGTTGTTATACAACAATGTAAAAGCTCGGAGTTCCGCTTTCAGGCGGTTCTTTTCTTTAAATATAAAGGAAAATATAAAAGCAATTAATATGCCGATACTATTAGCAATCGAAAGATATGCATTGCATTGAAAATAAAAGAATTTACTTGTTCAGAGATTTTTCATGTGTGCCTTGAAATTGGGCAATCCATTCTTTTTCTGCTCCATTCTTAAGCAATAATTTAAAAGGTTGTAAGTTTACTCAAAGCTAATCAATATATCAATAAAATTTTTACCGATAATACAATTCAAACAGTTAAAGAACAATTCCCCTGTAATTTTTTTTTTGGCACGACATTTGTGGTTCAAAAAAATAATTCGGCACACGACACAAAATAGCAGTTAGTAAAAAGCAAAGGCGCTTTTTAATTTAATCCTTTTGTGTGGATTAATAAAAGCGCCTGTTTTATTTCAAGGAGAATTTTTGTTTCATCTTTAAAAGGTTTTCATAAATGAAAATATTATTATTCATAATTTTGACTTTATTTTTTATTCCGGATGATAGTTTTGCCGCGAGACTTCTTACGTCTGAGGACGTTCAGAGAAATCTTGATATAGTCTGGATTATCA
>CBDUII010000319.1:0-3650 GCA_965367285.1 uncultured bacterium | reverse complement strand
GCCTTTTTTTATGAGACTCAATCGCTTTCTACAATATAGCAAGCTTCGCAGGTATACTTCAAAGAGCGAATCTTGGTTGCTTTTTACCAAAAACCCGAAGCACGAAATCCGAAACAATATCGAATGAGAAAAATTCTAAATTCAAAACAAAAAACTGATGGGCAGAAGATGTTTTGTAATTTTGAACATTTGTATTTTTAAATTGTTTCGTATTTAGAAATTCGATATTCGAATTTTCACTTCTGCAACTTAGCCGATTTTAACAAGTTACGGTATATCGACAAAAAATTATTGATGTTGAGTTCCTAATGACTTTAAAGCAGCAAAGCAGCGGATAATTTTTATATGGTTGATATATATGTTACAATAAAAAAAATTAACGATTTCTCGATTTCTTTATATATGTTTAAGATGAAATTAGAAAATGCGGATGACTATGTTAGTAAGTGGACTGAGTTAGAAGCGGAAGATTTGCTCGCTGATATTTTTAAAAAATTCGGAACTCAGGCTGCCATAGGGACCTCATTCCAAAAGACCGGTCTGGTAATTATGGATATAGCTTCCCGGGTGGCTGACACTTTTAGGGCATTTACTATTGATACGGGAAGACTTTTTCCTGAAACGATTGATTATATGAAACAGATCGAGGGGCGTTATGCGAATAAGCTTTATCAAGGTAAAATTCAAGTTTTTAAACCGGATGAAGAGCGAGTCAAGGAAATGATTAAACAATCTCACTGGAGAGAATACCTTTTTCTTGACAGTACATCACATAGAGAGTTTTGTTGCAAAATCCGAAAAGTTGAACCTTCTGATAAGGCGTTAAGAACTTTGACGGTGTGGATCACCGGTTTGAGAAAAGATCAATCAAAATTCAGGAGCACACTCCCGAAGATACAGCCAATGATGGCTAATGGAAGGCAAATTATAAAAGTTTCTCCTGTATACACCTGGTCGGAATCAGACCTTGATGAATATATTAAAAAGAGAAATCTCCCTGTACATCCGTTATATTCGGAAGGTTATGCAACTATAGGATGCAAACAGCCCTGCACAACTGCAACTCTTGAAGGCGAAGACCCAAGAAAGGGAAGATGGAGATGGGAATTGGAAGATGATTCATCTAAAAAAGAATGTAAAATACATCTTTCAAGTTATGGAGATGGTTCTGGAATATAGACTTGACGTATATGAATTTCAATGTTTATAGATTCCCGCTGGAAGCATGCGGGAATGACATGTAGAGGCGCTTGGGAATGAGAGCGCGGTGCGAAATGACATCCCTGCGCTATGTGTCATTCCCGCGAAAGCGGGAATCTAATTTGTAACGAGGCATAGCTCCCCGCAGGCAAGGCAAAATTGATAAACACTCTTCCGTTTTTTACACACATGCCCTGTATGTCTTGATGTTAACGTTCGTAGTCAGTGATCCCCGGAGGAATAAAGAGTGGCCCGCAATGCTTTAAAAAATAGAATTATATCTTTGTACCATTTCCTGGTAAGGAAAGACCCTAACCTGTTATTTTTAGGGGGTCTGATAGGTCTTTGCAGCGGTCTTGGTTCGGAGTTTTTTCGCTGGTTAATTCTGTTTTTAAAAGAAATGTTTTTTTACGGCAGGTTCGAGATGTTAAGTATCGCACCCTTACTGCCGTGGTATTTTCTTCCTCTTATCCCGATGGCCGGTGGCCTGATCATCGGCCCCTTATCACATTTTTTCCCAACTGAAGCAAAGGGACATGGTGTTCCTGAAGTCATGCAGTCAATCGCTTTGAAAAACGGAATCATAAAACCAAGAACTATTCTCTTGAGGACGTTCGCCTCAGCCGTTTGTATTGGTTCCGGAGGATCCGCGGGCAGGGAAGGACCAATCGTTCAAATTGGCTCATCCATAGGTTCTGCAATCGGGCAATTATTTAATATGTCCGCGGAAAGAATAAAAGTTTTAGTAGGCTGCGGAGCTGCGGGCGGTATTGCCGCTACTTTTAACGCCCCATTGGCGGGTGTCATGTTTTCCATGGAGATTATTTTAGGAGTTTTTTCAGTTCGTACATTTACTCCAATTATTATATCAGCAGTAACTGCTACTGTTGTTTCTCACGCGTTTCATGGCAATACTCCGGCATTTATAGTGCCGTCCTACCAGATTGTCAGCTATTGGGAAATTTTATTTTATATAATCTTGGGTCTTTTAAGCGGTTTAATCGCCCGGCTCTTTATTGTCACCCTTTACTGGTCCGAAGATTATTTTGAAAAAAAAGTGAAGACCCACCCGGTTCTGAAACCTGCGATTGGAGGTCTTCTTATTGGTTGTCTGGCCATATTCTTACCTCAAATCATGGGGAACGGATATGAAGCCATGGATATGGCTCTCAATGGACAAATGATCTGGTATATCACATTTATTTTGATTTTCATGAAAATCATTGCAACTTCCATTACCCTTGGTTCCGGTGGTTCCGGCGGTGTTTTTGCCCCTTCTTTATTCATCGGGGCAATGCTGGGAGGCACCTTTGGTTCATTAGTTCATTCCATTTTTCCGGATATTACAGCCACTAAGGGAGCATACGCTTTAGTATGAATGGGTTCTGTTGTCGCTGCAGCTACTCATGCTCCCATGACGAATATACTGATCCTGTTTGAATTAACCAATGACTACAAAATTATTCTGCCCATTATGGCGAGTTGCATTATTGCGACCTCTGTCGCCCGATATTTATCCAGGGATTCGATTTATACTTTGAAATTACACAGGCGGGGTATTAACGTCCACCAGGGGAGGGAAGTTTCCATTATGGGGTCTATAAAAGTTGGTGATGTGATGGACAAAAAGGTTGAAACCATTTTAGAAACAACCCCCTTCAAAAGAATTTTAACTATTATCTCCAAGTCAACTAATTCATACTTTCCTGTCGTTAATTCAAAACATAAAATGGTTGCTATTCTTTCTTTCTCTGACATTCGAGAAGTTATGTTTGAAGAGGGACTAAAAGACCTGGTGGTTGCAAAAGACTTGGCGGCACCTGAAGTTATAAGTTTATGTCCAAAGGATAACCTGAATATAGCCCTGGAAAAATTTGCCGCGATCGATGTAGCACAACTGCCGGTAGTGGATTCGAAAAACCCGGATCGCGTAATCGGAATGCTGAGCAGAGGAGACCTGATTTCTGCTTATAACAAAAAAGTACTTATGACTGATGTTCAATAACATGCTGAACGGTTTGCAAAACATTACAATAGGACGTTATTTCCCTTGTGATTCCATAATTCACAGAATGGATTCCAGGATAAAGTTTTTTCTTGTCATTTCCTTAATGATCTCTGCCGCCATTAGTCCATCTTATCATTCAATTTTTTTTATAGGACTTTTTTCAATTGTTCTTGGAATATTATCTCGAATTCGTTTTACACTTTTAATCAAAGGTCTCAAGCCGTTTCTTTTTTTGTTTTTGTTTACATTTTTATTTCACCTGTTCCTTACTCCAGGCAGACCTATCCAACTTTTTTTCTTAGGAACTATCGGCGTCACTCATGAAGGCTTTCAACAAGGGACAATAATTGACTTTAGACTGATTGTGCTTATATACTTATCTTACATACTTACACTAACGACATCGCCTCAAAAAATGGTAAACGCGATTGAGTGGTATTTA
>CBDUII010000318.1:0-3650 GCA_965367285.1 uncultured bacterium | reverse complement strand
CAAAATTGTAGGCAAACCAACAATCCACTCTTCCTCCCACGGAGCTACTCTTCTTTCCCCGGGTTATGTTTTACGACCGATTTCGTACGACAGTAACTCCTATTCCTTCCAATTCTCTCACCCGACGTTTCTCAGTCTCTTTACCATCCCACTGATCATGATTTCCCAATACCGCTATTTTGTTACCATCATTAAGACGTGCAAGAACATCGATCACCATTGAGAGATAGTCGCCTTCAATTTTTGGCATCCATCGTTTCCAGAAATCGTTAACCGAACCCGTTATAATGTCACCGGTAATCACTACGAGGTCTTTCTTTAGTCTATTAATTTCACGTACTACCTGTGTTAAATAGTCTCTTCCAACCCAGAAACTGGCGTGCAGGTCTGAAATCTGAACCACTTGAAATCCATCGAAAGAAGAAGGGAGGTTAGAGAACCGGAGCTGGAGGTGTTCGGTTTTAACATTATTACGCCCGGCAAATCCAAAACCCACAAAAGCTAATACAGAGAAGCGTATGCAGTTCCTAAAAAGTGACCGGCGAGTAATTTTTTTCTTTAAGTTGTAATATATTTCCATGTTTTTTTACAACCCCCTTTATCCCCCTTTTTTAATCCCACACAGTGGGTTTAATTCCCCGACGTTCTACGTCGAAAAAATTGATAAAGTTGTTTTAGATACCCCGATGCTCTGCGTCGGGGAGTATGTCATTGCCAAATGATAGCATATTAAGGGTTGATGGGGGAAGGGTGTTAGCATTGATTTTAATCTACTCTTTATTCAAAATAAATTTTATTCATCCCTTGGTTTACGAGACTTAAAGATAGCTAAAATAATTCCAACAAAAATCAAAAAGATGCTTCCAATAGCAAATATGATAATTATATTACGTGAGTCTTCCCTAACAGAGGGAATTGCAGACGCACTTAAAGAAAACAAGATAAAACCACTTATCATCAATAAGGATGGGAGAAAACGTCTTTTTTTAGTAGAGGGGTCTATTTTGCGCATGACTTAACTTATTTCATAAAGCGGCGAGGTGCCGCAACCAAATGGAGCTGCCGCTCCGGTGTGCAAACAAAAAAACTTGCTCAAAAAACAAGTTTTTATAGAGTAATAGTATAAAGCGGCCAAGGGTCCGCAACCAAAAAAGCCGCCTTCAACGGAAACCAATAAAGATAGCAAAAGACTCAACAAACGATCTTCCACGTTGTCATTCCTGCATGCTCCCCGCTTAAAGCGTGCGAGGACAAGCTTTAGCAGGAATCCATTATTCAAGGTCACCCTGGATTCCCGCTAACAACATGCGGGAATGACACTGTACTACAAACTTGTAACATCGTGTTTTTTTAGCAAAGTTTTATTTGCAATCTCGGAGCGGCAGCTCCATTTGGTTGTGGCCCTGGCCACGCTGTGGAGTCTGCAAATCAATTATTGAAAATTGCATACTACTTTGGACCAACAAAGATGTAATCCTGTTGCCAATAAATCATGCCCTATGAGCTTATTTCAATACTGGCTCCTCTGGTGAAGGGTTATAGTGTAACAATAATACCAAGCGATTGCCTAAAGAAAAATTTAAAATATTAAGAAAAAAAACCTTATTATAGTGAAATCAATAAATACCTTACATCTAATAATTAGTGTGAGGCTATAGCCTCGCTTTTTAAAGGCTTCGCCCCGTATTATACGGGGCGAAGCTGAAGCTTCGCGCTCATGAAATAAGGAATTATGTCTTGTCTAATATATAACGGTAAGATATATTATCTAAATACAAGATAACAGGAAAAATCACATGAAAACAACTGTGACATCAAGAGGCTAGGTATCTATTCCAGCGGCGATCAGGAAGATGTTTCAAATATTACCTGAAGGACAAGTGCAATGGATCCCGGAAAACGATTTTATTAAAGTAATTCCTGTCCCAAAAGATCCCATAGCAGCGTTTAAAGGCTGAGGTAAAGGAAAGTATTCTACTGAAAATCTTATGCAGGAAAGAAAGAGGGAAAGGCAGCTTGAAAACAAAAAAGACCGGAAAAATAAATAGTTATCTATTAGACACTTCTGCTGTTCTTTGCCTCTGGTTGGATGAGAGTGGATCAAATATCGTGGAAAATATCCTGCGTAAGAATAAGGATAAAGTAGAACTTTTGACATTACCCTATAAACCTAAAAAGAGTAAACCCCGTTAGAAATCTCGAGTGGGGGGTTATACCCTATCATAAGAAAACCGAAATATTGGGAGAAGCATATGAACGATTCTCATCATGGAGCGAGTAAAGAACAGGCTGAAGACGCTCAAGAGAGATTGACAGCGGATAGTGTCAAACTCCTGAGCACTAATGAGGTCATTGGTTACGGGCTTGGTGGTTTCTACTCGATCTATGGCCTCATCTTTCTTTTTCTATGCGCATTTTTTGTCAAACACGCTTACGATGATCTTGCCTTTGCCCAGAAAACAGACCCGATGGTGATCACAATTAGCGACGTCGGAAACCTTGCCTCTAATGATTACGTCAAACTGATCTGCGAGCTGGACCACGAATCAGGCATGGATATCAAAACTATAGGTGGAAAAGAGTATTCTCTGATTCCCGTTGCCGGTACAGATAACAGGCTCATTGTTTTTCAATCCGGAGTTACTACGGAAAAAGAGATGGTCATCAAAAAAAGAACTTTCACAGGACGCGTAGTCGGGAAAGGCTGGGCCGACGAATACGACGTAGAGGCCAATCGCATTAAGCTCCAGGAGCAGTTCGCACGCGAGAATATAACCATACCAGATGACGCCTTAATATTGGCATCGGGCGCAAAACCAGAGTTCAAGATTTGGCCAATGGTATTAGGGGTTATCAGTGCGTTAGTTTTCCTCCACTTTCTCAATAGCCTCAGGCTTACTATTAGTTTTCTTTCGGACAGAGACAAACTTGCAGATTATGTTAACAGCAAGATTGATAATAAAACAGATGAATGAAGGAAACCATTTATTGGATAATGAATTGATTTTAAGTCAGAGTTTCAGTAAAAATTTGTATTTCATAGGAGGAAAAACCATGGTTACTTCTAACACTTTCTTGTTTTTTAAATGTAAAGCCTGTTTTACAGTTCTTTTTTTATTTTCCTTTCTGTTTCTCTCACCTCTCTCAGCGGCTGAAGAACCGGACTCAAAGGTTATTCTTGTTTTGGACGCTTCCGGCAGTATGTGGCAGAAGATCGGCGACAAAACGAAAATTGAGATTGCCAGAGAAGTTATTGGTGGAATGATAAAAGACTGGAATCCCAACTCACATCTCGGCCTCACAGTTTACGGCCATCGCAAAAAGGGGGACTGTAAGGATATCGAGTCTCTCATACCGGTTTCAAAGGTAAACCCTGATGCATTCATGAAAACCATTAACGCGATCAACCCAAAAGGCAAGACACCGCTCACCCAGGCTGTAGTACAGGCTGCAAAAGAACTGAAATATACTGAAGAGAAGGCTACTGTAATTTTACTGAGCGATGGCAAAGAAACGTGCGCTGCTGACCCGTGTGCTGTTGGAAATGAACTTGAGAAGGCCGGAGTTGATTTCACGGCTCATGTAATCGGCTTCGATGTCAGTGATAAAATTGGAATGTCACAATTGCAATGCCTTGCCAAAAACACCGG
>CBDUII010000317.1:0-3689 GCA_965367285.1 uncultured bacterium | reverse complement strand
TGAGGAGCAGGACGGATATCGAATCAATCGCTGCTGGTTACCGGGATACAGTTCATTTTCTGATTTGGTGTTCTATGACACATTTATATTACAAAAAAAGAGTGAACTTATCCTTTATGGTTCCGGTTAGGCATCGGGCTTACCCGCCCCCTCCAATTTTATATTTCCATTCTTATCCTTTCAAAAACTTTTCTATTTGAAAAGCCTTTTTTCTTTTTAAAATAAAGTAAACCGTTCGAGTTTTTGTCAGACCTGAAAAGCTTATCGAGATCGGCTTCAGCCTCACGGGTAAGCTCAATGTTAAAAGTCATTTGATATTGCGTTTTTTCTTGAATTCTTTGAGCGAAAGGGTTTGCTTTTTCTTTACCTGATTTTTTGCTTTTTTGATAGCAATTAGCTCTTCCTTATTTGAAAGAATATCCAGCGTCTCCAGCAAACCTTCAAATTCTTCTGAACTCAAGATAACAGCCTTTTTAACTCCATTTTTTGTAATGGCATACCTATCATATTTTTCATCTACATCTTTAATAATCGCGGAAAGGCTTTTTTTGATTTCAGCAAGGGGTAAAGTCTTCGTCATAATAAAACTCCTCAAAATTGTTTGATGACTATAATTATAGTCTATTCAAAACAACGCGTTCAATATAAATATTTCCTTCCTTTTTCCCTTTGTTAATCCGCGAGTTATTATAACGATGTTTATTTAGGGTCGTAGCTGAACTTTTGCCCGCCCACAGATGCTTCATACATCAAACCGCCTTTAACAATGGTGAAGATAGCGACACCGTTATTATAATCCGCGTCAGCGGAAACCCCGGCGGTTACAGCCACGGCGGATGCCTGCGCCCCGAATTCAAAGTTACCGTCTTTGAAGTCATCTAACGTTTTTTTATCTTTGAAAAAAATAATTTCGCTGTACGCCTGTCCGCCAAGCTGGAAACCGATAGTCAGCTGCGTCAGGCTTGAATAGCCGATCAGTTTTCCTTTTTTAAAAACTTCTCCTTTGCCATAAGCACCCCCGATGCCAAACCCTCCTTTAGCCACTGTTGGAAATACGGCATAACCATAGGCTTTTTCAAAAAAGACTTTCATGTTGGGGTCTTTGTTTTTAAAGTTCGCGATAGCTTCAGCGACTTTTCTATTTTTCATTTTTTGGTCTTCGGCCTTTTCTTTTTTAAATGGATTCCAGCCTGCATAAACAGGCGCAAGAGACGCGACAGTAAAAAAGATCACTGTAAAACTAATGAAAATTAGTTTTTTCATAGAATAGCCCTCCTTCAATAAGGTAAAGTTAGATTCCCGCTTTCGCGGGAATGACATATTTGCGCGGGAATATTTCGCACCGCGCTGTCATTCCCGGAACCACAACATGTCATTCCCGGCATCCCAGTATGTCATTCCCGCACGTTTTTAGCGGGAATCTATAAACATTGAAATTCCTATACATTCAAATAAATAGCATCAAAATAATCAGTAAGACATTTTAGCAAAGAATGTTAAGTGATAAAAGAGAACTTTTTGGTTATGGATTTGTCAGGTCAAATGAGTTCGTATCAGGTTAAGAGCGGAACCCGCTAAAAACCAGTCAATATGGTCAGAGGTCATACTGTGGGACGCGGAGATGGTTTCGGTTCTACCATCCACATGACGTAAGTTGATTTGGACCAGATTACCGGGAACTAATTTATCGAGATTGATAAATGTAAGGCGGTCACTTTGCTGTATAAGATCATAGTCAGCAGGGTTGGAAAAAGTTAAAGGAAGAATACCCTGCTTTTTCAAATTTGTTTCATGGATACGGGCAAAACTACGGGCGATAACTACCCTGCAGCCCAGGTAACGGGGCGACATTGCGGCATGCTCACGTGAACTCCCCTCACCATAATTCTTATCCCCAACAGCTACCCAGCCCTGGTTTCGGGCTTTGTAATCACGGGCTATCACATTAAGGGGTTGATTTTTTTTATCTATAAAAATATTAACGCCGGTACCGGGTTTATCTGAAAAAGCATTGTTAACGCCGGAAAACATATTATCACTGATGCGATCCAGGTGGCCGCGGAATTTGAGCCATGGCCCGGCAGGAGAAATATGGTCGGTAGTGCATTTGCCCCGTGCTTTAATAAGAACCGGCAAGTCCGTATAGCCTGTTTTCTTATCCACTGCCGCGAAAGATTCCAGCAGGCAGAGGCGTTCGCTGTTCGGATCAATATGTACAGTAGCTGATTGGGGCTTGTCGGCAGGGGCAACATAGCCTTCTTCGCCTGCTTTAAACCCATCTTCCGGAAGTTCCGGCGCAACAGGAGGGTCGATCATAATTTTGCCGCCATCCTCCAGCTCAATACCATTATGAATAGGATCTGAATCCAACCTGCCGGTAAGCGCGTAAGCCGTAACAACTTCCGGACTGGCAATAAACGCGTTAGTGTTCGGATTACCATCATTTCGGCGCGGAAAATTGCGGTTATAAGACGTCAGTATGGAATTTTTTTCGTTTTTATCAACATCGCTGCGCTCCCATTGCCCGATACACGGTCCGCACGCGTTTGCCAATACCATTGCTCCAATAGCTTCCAGATCCGCCAGCAAACCATCTCTCTCAATAGTAGCGCGTACCTGCTCGGAACCGGGAGTTACAAGAAAAGGCGTGCGCGCTTTCAGCCCATGTGCCTTAGCCTGGCGCGCCACATGGGCAGCGCGGCCAATATCTTCATAAGAAGAATTTGTACAACTTCCAATCAGGGCAACTTTAATATCTGCCGGATAGTTATTTATTTTTACATCATCAGCCATTTTAGACACGGGCCGCGCTAAATCAGGAGTATGAGGCCCTACAATATGCGGCTCAAGAGAGGATAGGTCTATTTCCACAATCTGATCGTAGTATGTCTCCGGTTGCATGTTGACTTCATGATCAGCAACAAGATGTTTGGCATTTTTCTCAGCCATATCCGCAATCTCAGCCCGGTTGGTAGCGCGAAGATAGTCTGCCATCCGGTTATCAAATGGGAAAATAGAAGTAGTTGCTCCCAGCTCAGCTCCCATATTAGTAATAGTTGCTTTTGCCGTACAACTCAGGGACTTAGTGCCCGTCCCGAAATATTCGATAATTTTCCCTGTTCCCCCGCTGGCAGTCAGTATACCGGCAAGTTTCAGGATAACGTCCTTGCCGCTTGTCCAGCCGGATAATTCACCCGTAAGACGCACCCCAACAAGTTTCGGCCACAATACTTCCCAGGGCATGCCAACCATAACATCCACTGCATCAGCCCCCCCGACACCGATGGCAACCATCCCCAGGCCGCCGGCGTTCGGGGTATGGGAATCGGTACCGATAATCAGCCCGCCCGGGAAAGCGTAATTTTCCAAAATCACCTGATGAATAATACCGGAACCCGGCTTCCAGAAACCCATACCGTATTTGGCTGATGCTGAAGCTAAGAATTCATAAACTTCATGATTATTATGTTTTGCTGCCTTCAGATCCTCATGAACTCCAACCCTGGCGCGAATAAGATGGTCGCAATGAACTGTTGTCGGCACGGCAACGCTATCACACCCCGCGGAAATAAACTGCAATATAGCCATTTGCGCCCTGGCATCCTGCATTGCCACACGGTCAGTTCTTAATAAAACAGTAGTCTCTTCCTTCACAGGCCGCCCTTCTTCACGGCTTTCTCGGTACGCCA
>CBDUII010000316.1:0-3701 GCA_965367285.1 uncultured bacterium | reverse complement strand
TACCTTTCAGGACTAATAAAACATGCCACCACCTCTGGTGGTGGTAATTTGACTTCTTCAGCCCAGCTAACAGGTGTTTCAGGACATCCATCGCATATGTGCCAATCCAAATTTTCTTTACGCATAAAACACTGGATACGGCTGTGCCAACGCTTGGAATCTCTTTCTAATTTAAGGTGGGCTTTATCAAAAGAACCAATAACCCATAGTTCCCTATCAGCAAGGTCTATAGTATTTTTTTTGCCCCATGGATCTGTAAAAAGTATTTTCATAGATCCTTTTACAATATGAATAATTACAAATAAATGGTAAGGAATCGCTTTCAGGGATTCAAGGAAAATTTAGAGTCAATTAGCAATAGTCAGTTGTCACGGGCATTTTTCAAATCTCAAATGACCAATAACCAATGACTAATGACCGGCCTTTATTTTCCCATTAACTTGGCAATCAAAATAATCCCTACTGCAAAGGGAGAGATATATTTGATTAAAAATACCCATCCGCCGGCAAATGGAAATTTGTGCTCCCCGATGTGGACTTCTTCCAGCGCCGGTTTCGAACCCCACACATAACCGACAAAGACGCAGATCAACAAACCGCCCAGGTGCAACAGGTAATTGGAAGCTATCTGATCAACAATATCGAAAAAGTTCATTCCAAAAAGCTTGTACTCACCAAACGCGCCAAAAGAAAGAGCTGAAGGAATTCCAAGGACAAAAACCACACCGCCTACAATCAAAACCGCTTTTTTTCTACTCCATCGAATTTCATCAATGAAGTACGCGACAACAACTTCGAGAAGTGAGATGCCGGATGTTAAAGCGGCAATGGCAAGGAGGGCAAAAAAAGCTACAGAAACTATACTCCCAAATGGCATTTTAGAAAAAACAGCAGGCAATACATGAAACACCAGACCCGGACCCGCGGAGGGTTCCAGTCCCATAGCAAAAACAGCGGGGAAAATCATCAGCCCGGCTAATAAGGCAATCACTGTGTCAAGGACGCCAACTATCAACGCGGAAGACGCCAGGTTTTCTTTTTCAGAAAGATAGCTGCCGTAGGTAATCATCGCGCCCATTCCCAGACTTAAAGAAAAAAAAGCGTGACCCAACGCTACAAGCACACCATGGGCAGTGAGTTTGCTGAAATCCGGCTTTAAGTAAAAGACCACTCCTTCCCATGCTCCATCCAGGGTTAGTGAACGAATAACCAGTAATACAAGGATAAAGAGTAATGTCGGCATAAGGATAGTACACCATCTTTCAATTCCTGACCGAACGCCTTTAATAACGATGGACATGCAAAGGACCATAAAAATGGTATGATAAAAAAGCGTCTCCAAAGGATTTGCGGCAAATTCTCCGAAATACTTTCCGGCGTCTGATGCTGATTCAAAATGAGTGACTGTCGCAAAAATAGATTTCACAATGTACGCGATTGTCCACCCGGCAACCACACTGTAGAAGGACAAAATCAAAAATCCTGCCAACACGCCCATACCGCCGACAAGAAACCACAGACCTTGCGGGCAGATATCTTTATATGCGCCAACCGGGTTTTTATGGGTCTTTCTTCCAATGGTAAATTCCGCTAACATAATGGGCAGACCTATAAGGGCAATACAAATAAGGTACACAATAACAAACGCCCCTCCCCCGTTTTGGCCTACAATATAAGGGAATTTCCAGATATTCCCCAATCCGATAGCGGAACCTGCGGCGGCAATAACAAACCCCGCGCGCGAACCCCATGAGCCTCTTGTTTTCTCAGAATCGCTCATAATGCGGCCAAAGGGCCGCAACCAAATAGGGCTGCCGGCCCTGGTGAGCAAAAAAAAACTTGCTAAAAAAAACAAGCTTTTACAGTGTAACGCGTTTAGTTTAAACAAAAAGCACCTGTTAAGTCAATTATCTACTGATAGAAATAGCTTTAGGAACGTTTCACTCCTTATGTTATGATGTTTTAATCACTAATTACGCAAATATACACGAATAAAGGAGATTTGAATGACTCTTAATTCCGGACACCCCAAAGACGCGACAATAAAAGAAGTTTTTCATAAGATAAAAGATGATGAAAAGCAGGGATCACACCATGCGTCTCATTTTATGAAAAATGTTAAGAACCAACTCAGGCTGATATTCTGGGAAACAACCGCCGGCTGCAACCTGGAATGTGTTCATTGCAGGCGTCTTGATGTCAGCAAAGAATTAATGAAAAACGATTTAACCACTGAACAGTCCTTTCAATTAATTGACAACATCGCAAGTGTTGGAAAACCTATCTTTGTTTTATCCGGAGGTGAGCCCCTTTTTCGTCCTGATATTTTCGATATTGCCAGATACGGCGTCAAAAAAGGTTTAACCTTAGCTTTAGCGACAAACGGAACCATGATTGATGAAACTATGGCGCAAAAAATTGTCGCCTCAGGGATACAACGGGTATCCATCAGTTTTGACGGCGCTACGAGCAAAACTCATGACGCGTTTAGAAAGCTTCCCGGTTCATTTGATCTTGCACTCAAAGGGTTAAAGCACTTACAGAAACTCGGGATGAGCGTGCAGATAAACAGCACCATCGCAAAACATAATGTCCATGAAGTGGAGCAGCTATACACCAACGCCGTGGAACTGGGAGTCGTCGCCCTTCATATTTTTATGTTAGTTCCGGTTGGATGCGGCGTTCAGATAGCCGACGACCAGATGCTCCCGCCTGAGCAGTATGAAGAAGTGCTGAACTGGTTTTATGACATATCCATGGAAAAAAAAATTGAAACAAAAGCCACCTGTGCTCCCCATTATTTCAGAATTATGCGGCAAAGAGCAAAAGAGGACGGGATAAAAATCACTCCCAAGACTCACGGTATGGCAGCCATGACCAAAGGCTGTTTAGCGGGAAGTTCTATCTGCTTTGTATCCCATAAAGGCGAAGTTTTCCCCTGCGGATACCTGCCGGTGGAAGCGGGTCATATTTTGAAGCAGCCATTCAAGGACGTTTGGGAAAACTCTGAAGTTTTTAAGAACCTGCGAGACCCGGATTTACTATTAGGTAAGTGCGGAATTTGCGAATACAAAAAGGTTTGTGAAGGATGCAGAGCCCGCGCCTATTTTGAAAAAGGAAATTACCTCGAAGAAGAACCCTACTGCATCTACGAACCCATCCAGGCTCAGAAAGAAAAAGCAGAAGCCACAACCTAAATCACTTCTTTTTTTAGTCGTTGTTTAGTTTTTGCCTTTTACAACGACTTATGCAAAGCTCTCCACCTCTCCCCATTTCCCCTTGAACCTCGAACCTTCATGTCAACCGATAACCGGTAAACCCTTACCTCAAAGCAACTTCTATTTTTGACAAAGAGAAAACAAGCCATTTAAAAATCTTTTTTCATTTCAGTGTTGATTTTGTTAGCATAAATAGTTTATGTTTGTATTTTTGTAATCACTTGCTTTATTTACTTCAAGTTAAACATCTGGAATACTTTTAATAGTGCATAAATATGGTGGTTTGTGATAATTGTAAATCTAAGGTACAGGACAACCTCGCTTATTGCCCAACGTGCAACAAATTTATAGGCTACCCCAATGTTAGATCAGCAGAAAACGCAACCGAAGACAGCGCCCTCGAAAAAAGATATCAACATGCCATAAATGAAGCGGAAAACAATGGTTACCTGGAAAACCTGATCAATTTTGATAGCGCCCTGA
>CBDUII010000315.1:0-3705 GCA_965367285.1 uncultured bacterium | reverse complement strand
ATATTAAATCGTCAATATCAAAGTTAATCCCGACAAAAAATAATTTATTAACATTATACATAAAAACAAGGTAATAAAATGAAAAAGAGCAAGGCCCAAATAAAGAAAACCAAAAGTCACCTTAAAAAAAATCGAAAGCAGATTTTTATTATATCAGCCATTTTGTTTATCGCTGTTTCCTCCGCAGGCTGGATCGCTTTTAAAAATAATGAACCGAAACTATCCAACCCCTACTCTCAAATAGATACCAATGGCTATCCTGTGCCACCAGGTGGAGAGACCCGACCAACTCTTTCTCCAGCGTTGTTCAGGGGTAAAGTTGCAAGAGCTTACAATGCAGCAAAAGAAATATCAGAGGTGTTGGATCAAATTTACTGTTACTGTGATTGTGAATTAAATTTCGGTCACAAGAGTAACCTGACCTGCTTTGTGGACAGGCATGGATCTCAATGCGATATCTGCATAAACGAAGCCCTGGATGCTTACCACTATGCACAAAATGGTCTTACAGTAGATGAAATTAAAATTAAGATAGATAAAAAATATGGGAAAAAGCTTAAAAGCTATAAAAAGAATGAGATGATGAGATTACTTTCTTTTATGAAAGATGCTTAGATGCCAAAAAAGTTTAAACTTCTCCTCATTTTGTCTTTGCTAATCCTTTTTATTACTTCTCTTGCTGCATTTGCCATGAGAGGGGATATGATGGATAATGATATGAGAGGGATGATGATAGACCATGTAATGATGCCGATGAGAATGGTGATACCATGAGATCGTGAGAATTAAGAATATAATGTCCAAGTTTTTTGGTTCAGGTCAGGAGACCTGAACCAACATATAGTTTAAACAATTAAACTGAGGAAATAAAAATGAAATGTCATTCAGAGAAGGATTGTAACAAAGGTAATAATCACAAGCAGATGGGCTTAAAGGGCATGTTGAAAATGTCTGCCTGCTGCTGGGGTCCCATGTTGGGTTTTTTTGTTCTAAGCGCCATAGGGATCAGCGCCTCTGGACTCCTTCTCCTGGCATGTCCCTTGATGATGATCTACATGGTGTGGATGATGACAAAGGCACAGAAAAAAGATGAAAATACTTCCAAAACAGAGGTTCTAACTGAAACTTCCACACAAGGAGTTGAAAGTACGCCTCAAGTGAATGAAGTAAAATGAGTTGTGAAAAACAATTTAAGTGAGTGCCAAATTTAATAGGAGGAAGTCAGTGTAATGTTGAGGGATAAGCATTTTATAGGATTATTTATTTTAATAATTTTCTTTACCGCAAGTTTAGCCTGGGCAGACCATCCATCTATCGGGATAAGCTCAGAACTGGCTGGCCCAATTCAGACTATTTCTGCAACAACATTACCGGAAGGACGTTGGTCTGTTGGATTACGAACCGAATTTATAAAGCTTGATTCTTTTTCTGATATTACATTAAAACAACTTGCACTTCAGGGAGAGGAAATCCACAGCTCAGATTATCTTTTAAGTCCATCTTTTGGGATTAGTTATGGACTTAGTGACAACCTTATGTTCAGTTTAAGCATCCCTTATGTTCTGCGAAATAATATACGAGAGGGACACCTTGAAGATGGTACACCAGAGGTTCATGTCCATAAAGACTCTAAAGGCATCGGAGATCTAACTTTATTCAGTAAATACCATTTTGATTTTTTAAAAAATAGATACCATGAAACATCTCTATTATTGGGTCTCAAACTCCCCACTGGAAATACCTATGCGAAAGACCAAAACGGTGAACGATTTGAAATTGAACACCAGCCAGGTTCAGGGTCATGGGATCCATTTATTGGTGTTGCTATTACTAAGACGTATAAGCTCTTATCATTTAGTGCGAATTTTCTATATACTTTTGCCACAGAAGGCGCGCAGAAAACAAACCTTGGAGACCTTATCAACTACAATCTGGCAATTTCCCATCGCTTTGACAGTGAAATAGGGCATAGCCATTCAACTGATGTTGGTGCGCATCATGATTATTCTTCTCACATCGACCTGGTATGGGACTTAATATTAGAGGTAAATGGTGAGAAACGGCAAAAGCTAACTATTGGCGATACAGAAGATGAAAATAGCGGAGGAGGCCTTCTCGATATCTCTCCTGGAGTGCGCCTTACAGCAAATAACCGCTGGTCAGCTTCTCTTCTGGTCAGATTTCCGGTTTATCAAGATTTAAATGGAAAACAACATGATACTGATTTACGAATAATTTTTGGAATAGGTATGGGATTATGAAAATTATGGCTATAGCTTTTACGCTTCATAGTTACCCCTCCTTTGTGTTAAGATTTTTACTTGGTTTTCCACCTCTAACACGTGGTCTGAATTTCGGGGTAAATTACAACCCCTGTGTCCCCCTTTACTAAGGGGGTGTGACTCTCTATTTATTTTATAAGTAATAAAAATGGAAGTTCCTGTGCTATTATGACGTCAAATTCAAAACATAAAGTTATATTTTATTCATTTGCTGCTTTTATCATATTGATAATCAGCATTAGTTTCCTTATGGGTCAAGAAAACCTGCTTGTTATTTCTCCTAAATATGAAGCCGTTAACAAAAAGGTAGAAGCAAGCAAAAAAAAGAACCAGGAAACTTCTTTACGTGGTAAAATTGCTCCCTATGAAGGCTTTATGGCCCCGGGTTTTACGTTTCCTGATATTCATGGTAAAGCAGTTTCCCTTTCTCAATTTAGAGGGAAGGTAGTATTTCTAAATATATGGGCGACCTGGTGCGGTCCCTGCCGAATTGAAATGCCGGACATGGAAAAACTCTGGCAGAAATTCAAAAAACAAGACTTTGTAATACTTGCGGTCAGTATTGACCGCCAGGGAAAATCCGTAGTTATGCCATTTATGCGGGAGCTGGGACTGACTTTTCCGGTTCTTCTTGATCCGGAGGGCGCTATCCAGAGAACTTATGAGGTTAACGCGCTTCCCTCTTCTTTGATTATTGATAAAACAGGATTTATAACAACACGGGTAGCCGGTGCAAGAGATTGGTTCGGTGCAGAAACAATTGAAACATTCGAGTATTTAATAAATAAACCTTGATGAAGGAGTCTAAAGATGAGCAAATTTTGCAGTATCTACATTGCAGTACTACTATTTTTATCCATTACACCCGCTATCTCTTTCGCCACCCACGGGACAGACCACAGGTTTACCTTAACAGGGCACATCTATGGTGAGAGTGGGACCCTTTCAGGGACTGATGTTGTCATAATGAATCAGACGGGACGAGTCTATGGCACGGGAACAACGAATGGAAGTGGTTTCTATAAGATACTGCTCCACCTTCATGATAGCGATTACGGTCTACAGTTGATCCTCAAGTCTGGCGGCCTTCAGAAGGAGTTCAGGGTAGAGTTCGACCAAAGGGATAAAAAAAAGGAGCGGAGCGTCGTCGTCAATATCGGCTCCATTCCGGTAAGAACTGGTACGCAAAAGTCCAGCCTTATATACTACGGGGTAATCGCCATTGCATTGGCTGGAATTGGCACTTTCTGGGCCATCTCACGGAATAAAAAAAATCAGCTTCCAAAAAAAGAAAAGGGAGGCAAGAAAAAAGGGAAGAGGAAGAAAAAATAGCTCTTTAGACTATTACCCCGTAAAAGCTTCTCTTTTGGGGAAGAATTTTTAGGCGGTGTTAAGTTGTTGTTATTATTACAGCGCCTTATGC
>CBDUII010000314.1:0-3720 GCA_965367285.1 uncultured bacterium | reverse complement strand
AGAAAGTATAATGTGAAATTGGCATTGTCCTATCCAGTGACGATATAGGGACAGGATACTCGGATTTAGAGAGGATTATGGAACTGAATCCTGGATTTTTGAAAAGTGACATCAGCCTAATCCGCGACATCGACAAGAGTTTTATCAAACAGGAAATCATAAAAGCCATGGTCAACCTTGCCAAAGGAATCGGCTCGCAGATTATTGCTGAAGGAGTGGAAACCAAAGAAGAATATATTAAATTAAAAGAACTTGGAATTAGGCTATGGTCAGGGGTATTTATTTGCCAGGCCGTCAGAAAGTTTGGTTAATAAAATCAGTAAGTTTTAATAAACTGAACTTTGGTTGCGGCTTCGCTACGCTGTGTAATTCTGTGGTGAACTTTAATACCTGTCATTATTAATACCCGACTTTGGCGGTGATTTTTTTGGTGGAGACGACATGTTTCTGCATGCCAAGTTCTTTAGGTTTGAGACCCATAGCAAGACCTACTAATTGAGGAAGGTGGAGAATGGGAATGTTTAGTTCTTGCTTTATTTGTTTCGCGCTCTCCGGCTGGTAAGGGTCCAGGTTAAGGTGGCAGAGGGGACATGGGGTGACCATACAATCCGCTCCTTCTTTCTTTGCTGAAGCAATATGATTGCCGGCCATGGTTATAGATTGTTTTTTCTTCATCATTAAAAAGGGGAAGCCGCAGCATTTTAATTTTCCTTCGTAATCTATAGAAGTTCCACCTAATGTTTCTATTAATACCTCAATTGCTGTTGGGTTATCGGGATCATCAAAGTCTGACAATTCAAATGGTCTTAAAATATAACAGCCATAAAAAGGAGCGACTTTTAACCCATCCAATGAGACTGTTATTTTGTTTCTCAAACCACTGAGGCCGAAATCCTCTGTTAGAACGGTTAACAGATGTTTAATCATTACGGTTCCTTTATACTCATGTCCCCCTTCTTTTAATATTTCATTAATCTTGTTTTTATATTTTTCATCTTTATCCAGATTAGCCTGAGCTTTTTTCATCACGCCCTGGCAGGTGCCGCAGATATTCAGAATATCGAGACCCATTTCTTCCGCAATGGCAAAAGTTCGGGCATTCAACGTGTCGGCAAGTTCAGGGTTATCTTCGGTAATAACACCGGCTCCGCAGCAGGAGACGTTTTTTAATTCCACCAACTCTATTCCAAGCTTATCCGCAAGAGCGTAAGTAGAAGTCAACAGTTCCCTGCCTGCCCCTTTTGCCACACAACCTGTATATAAAGCGTATTTCATTTTTCCTTTTTTTAGCTCACGGATTACACAGATAAACACGGGTAAAAAAACATTTTAATCCTTTAAATCCGTGTCATCCGTGAGCAATTAAGTAAAAATTATTTTTCAAATTTCTTAAAAATTCTCTTCACGTCATCCAGTTCTTCCATGGGATGGTGAATGAGCGGCGGAAGTTTTCCTTTCAGAAACATCCTGATTCCCACAGGGATTAAACTAAGCAATCCGGGGATATTAAATAACCCCATGGAAGCTGCGGGTATAGTACTCTCATTTAAAATACCGCTGCTCTTAATAGACTTTACAAATGCTTTTGCATGCCTCGCGCCGCAATTATTTAACACCCCATTATTTAAAGCAACAGTCCTGAGCGAAACGATTCTGTCAAGAGGTTTGGCTTCTGTGGGACATCTCTGGGAACATTCGGAACAGTGCGTGCAATCCCATATACCGGTATCCTTACTCAGTTCTTTAATGCGGCTGAGAGTATTCTTATCTCTCGAATCTTCAACAAACCTCTGCGCTTTAGCTAATGCTGTCGGCCCTAAAAAAGACTTGTCTACATCTGTGCTGCAGCAATCCGAATAACAATTAGCGCACATTATACAGGTTGACGCTCCGTCAATTTTGTGTAATTCTTCAATGGACTGGTGTCTTTCGATAGCCGGTGTTTCTTTTTCGTCAGGCATCAGCCATGGTTTCACGGCGTCCACTTTTTCCCAGAACTCAGTAAGGTCAACCGCCAGGTCTTTTATGATTTCCATATTTCCAAGAGGTTTAATTGTGACCCGATCATTTTTTACCACACTAATTGCCTGTATTTTACATGCCAGCATGGCATGGCCATTTACCCTCACCCCGCAGGACCCGCAAATAGCGCTGCGGCAGGACATACGGAAAGTAAGCGTACCATCCTGGGTCCACTTGATCAGGTTCAGGCAATCAAGGAGAGTAGCCCCTTTTGGAATTTCAAGTTTAAATTCCTGGAAATAGGGTTCCTTGTCCTTCTCTGGATTAAACCTCTGAATTTTAAAAGTAGTTTCACTCATTTTTTATTTATGAAACTCAGACAGGATAACAGGATTGACAAGATTATTAAAAAAAACTCACTTAGCTTGATTTTATTAAATCCTGTTCATCCTGTTAATCATGTCAGAAAAAGAATTAATACTTTCTTTCTTCCGGTTGATGTTTGGTGATCACAACTGGTTTGGACCGGAATTCTATTTCTCCGTCTTTTTTAAATGCCAAAGTATGGTTCAGCCACTTATCATCATCTCTTTTGGGGAAATCCCTTCTGGCATGGCCTCCTCTTGATTCTTCTCTTCTTAAAGCGCCACGCACAATAATTTCGGAAAACTCCAGCATATTCCCCAGTTCTATAAATTCTGTCAACTCGGAATTAAAAACAGATCCTTTGTCTGTGATCTTACCTTTTTTAAAACGGGCTTTCAGTTCATCCAGTTTTTTCAAACACGTTTCAAGCTGGTCCTTACTCCTGTATATCCCACAATTGGTTGTCATGTTTTCTTTCAGTTCATCTCTAATATTGTTAATACTTTCATTACCGCTGGAATTGAGGATGGATTCGATCTTACTTTTGACTTTGCTTAATTCCTCCTGCTCGCTGACTTTATCAAACTCAGCATTTTGAGTAAATGTCAATGCTGCTTTCCCTGCTCTTTTTCCGAACACAAGAGCTTCCAGCAGAGAATTGGTTCCCAAACGGTTAGCTCCGTGCACGGAAACACAGGAGCACTCCCATGCCGCGAAGAACCCGATAACTTTTGTTCCTTTTTCATCAGACAGGACGTTCCCATCATTATCCGCAGGTATCCCACCCATGCTGTAATGAGCGGTCGGTTGATTAGGTAAAAGATCTTCAATAAGATCTATGCCGAGAAAATCAATCCCCAACTGTCTGACCTGCGGCAACCGCTCTAATATTTTTTCTCTACCCAGGTGACGGTGATCTATGTGAAGGTAATCTTTTCCGTCAATACCCCTGCCCTCGTTAATCTCTGTTTGCTCGGAGCGGGAAACAATATCCCGGGGCGCTAATTCCATTTTTGCCGACGCGTATCTTTCCATAAACCGCTCACCTTTACCGTTTAGAAGGTACCCTCCTTCACCCCGCGCCGCTTCAGAAATCAGGATACCCTGTCCAAAAAGTCCGGTAGGATGAAACTGGACAAACTCCATATCCTGCAAAGGCAGTCCTGCATGATACGCCGCCACAATACCATCCCCTGTGCTTGCAAAGGCATTGGAAGTAATTTTAAAAGCTCTGCCATATCCGCCGGTACAGAAAATAACTGTTCTGGCATTCATGACCTCTAATTTTCCGTTTTGAATATTGTAGACGACATGCCCGCGGCAGATTCCATATTCAACGATTAAAGACATCAAGTACCATCAGTATTATATTTTAAGGTTATTCTCGTGTTT
>CBDUII010000313.1:0-3720 GCA_965367285.1 uncultured bacterium | reverse complement strand
CTTTGAAAATGGCTGGAGTTTCAACTGACGATCCTATCATGAAAAAAGCAAGGGTTTTTATTATTGATAATGGCGGAATAGAAAACTGTCGTGTTTTTACTAAAAAATTTCTGGCTTTGTTTGGATTATATGAGTGGGAAAAACTGCCGTCAATGCCCGTTGAGATGATACTTCTTCCTAACTGGTTTTATTTTAACATTTACGAGTTTTCGAGTTGGTCAAGAAGCGTAATAGTGCCTTTATTAATTATCTTCGCGAAAAAACCGATCTGTCATTTACCGGATTCCTTTTCAATAGATGAGTTATATGCTTCGAATGGACATTCAAATTTTAAAAGTAGCAACACTATTGCTGATTATTGGAAGCTCTTTTTCAAATACTTTGATAAATATTTTTTAAAGGTTTTGGATAATCATCCATTTCACTTTATACGTGAAAAAGCAATTAAAAAGGCTGAAAAGTGGGTTATAGAGCACCAGGACAAATCGGGGAACTGGGGAGGTATAATACCCGCTATGATGAATTCTATTATCGCTTTGAGATGTTTAGGGTATGGTGTCGATGATATACGTATTAAAAAAGGATTGGAGATAATTGAAAGTTTTAGAATTGAAAACTCCGAAACTCTTTCCCTGCAATCATGCGTTTCTCCGGTTTGGGACACTGCTATTACCTGCAATGCTTTAAGAAAATCCGGACTACAGGATGATCATCCAAGCTTAGTCAAGGCAGCTAACTGGTTAATTGACAGGCAAATTTCAAAAGACGGAGATTGGAAAATTAGGAATAAAGAAGGCCAGCCCGGTGGATGGGCATTTGAATTTGAAAATGATTTTTATCCTGATAATGATGATACCACTGAAGTATTAGTGGCTCTGAGAAATATTGCTGTTACACCTGAGAACAGGGGCTTAGAAGCTTTTAATAAAGGCCTACGATGGCTCTTGAGCATGCAGAGTTCTAATGGGGGCTGGGCCGCTTTTGATGTCGATAATAATAAACGAATACTTAATAAAATACCCTTTGCCGATTTGGAATCTCTATTGGACCCTCCGTCTAACGACGTTACGGGCAGGGTGCTATGGCTTTTAGGAAGCCTGGGTTATAGAACAGATTATCCTCCTGTGAGGGACTCTCTCAATTTTCTGAAAAAAAACCAGGAACCGGACGGAACCTGGTATGGCCGGTGGGGTGTCAATTACATTTACGGCACCTTCCTTGTTTTAATTGGCCTTAAAGCAATTGGTGAAGATATGAATCAGGGTTACATTCAAAAAGCGGTAAACTGGTTAAAAATTCATCAAAACCAGGACGGAGGTTGGGGAGAGTCTTGTAAATCTTACGAAGATAAGAACTATAAAGGAGTAGGAGTCAGTACGGCTTCACAAACCTCCTGGGCTTTGCTGGGTCTTTTAGCTGCAGAGGAATCTACAAGTTCTTTTGTTCAAAAAGGAATCCGGTATTTATTAGACCGTCAAAATGATGATGGAACCTGGGATGAAAACGAATACACTGGAACAGGCTTCCCAAAACATTTTTATATAAAATACCATCTGTATAGAAACTATTTTCCTCTTTTAGCTTTAGCTGAATATTATTGTCAAATAAAAAGCGATAACTGACATATTTCAAATCTGCCTCCCTTCGCTTACAATTATTCCAACATTCTTTCCAATATTCTAACTTACTAATTGTGTGCGAAGGGAGGCAGATTTGAAATATGAAATGTTTAGTAACAGGCGCTTCCGGCTTCATAGGCTCAAACCTTGTTAAGGCATTAATCGAAAAAGGTTTTCAAGTACGGGCTCTGATAAGACGCAGCAGCAATAGTTTTAATCTGAAAAATTTAAACATTGAAATACGTTACGGGGATTTATTAGATTACAAACTGCTTGAAAACGCATTAAAAGGTTGCGCATTTCTCTTTCATACAGCGGCTCATTATAGCTTTTGGGACGCCTCAAAAGACTTAATTTACAGAATTAATGTTGATGGAACAAAAAACATCCTGAAAGCAGCTGTAAAAACTGGAATTAAAAAAGTCGTATATACCAGCACAGTTGGCTGCATCGGCATTCCAAAAAACAAAACCCCTGGTAATGAGAACACACCTATTGACCTATCCACCTTATCTAATAGTTATAAGCATTCAAAGTATTTGGCTGAAAAAGAAGCTATAAAGTTTTTTGAGAATGGTTTGCCGGTAGTTATTGTTAATCCAAGCACTCCCATTGGTCCCGGGGATATAAAACCAACTCCCTCGGGAAAAATCATCGTTGATTTTCTCAACAGAAAAATCCCCGCATATTTAGATACCGGTCTCAACCTGATTGACGTGAGAGACTGCGCTTTGGGGCATATCCTTGCCCTGGAAAAAGGGAAACCAGGGGAACGTTATATTCTGGGAAACCAAAACCTCTCCTTTCACGAAATTCTATTGCTATTAGAAGAAATAACCGGACTAAAATCACCCAGGTTTAAATTACCTTATTCTTTTGCCTTAATTGCGGCCTTTATCAATGAAATAATTTCGGATTATATAACCAGGACCCCGCCAAAAATTCCGTTAGGCGGGGTTAAGATGGCAAAGTATTTTATGTATTTTGATTCTACCAGGGCGGTTAAAGAATTGGGGCTGCCTCAAAGTCCTATAAAAAAGGCATTAGAGGACGCTGTAGCCTGGTACAGAGAAAACGGTTATGTGAGATGGTAGATTTTTTTTATCTATTTTTTTCTACTATTCTTTTTCGACCTTATGTTTTTATCTTTCTTGCCTTTTATCTGGCTGCCGCGATCCTGCAAATAGGTTTAGCAAGAACACTCGTTTTTACACTCCTTGCTTATTCCATAGCCTTTCTTTCAGAATACTCATCTACCAGAACCGGGTTTCCCTATGGTTTTTACAGTTATATCCAAACTACAATAGACAAAGAACTCTGGATTTCTAACGTCCCTTTTATGGATTCCCTGTCATATACCTTTTTGTCTTACTGCAGCTTTTCTCTCGCCATTTTTCTCAATCAGAAAGTTGTCAGAAAAAAAAACAATATCTCCATTATGGATTTTGAAAACGGAATGCAACAAAAAACCGTCCTCTATTCCTCTGTTATTCTTTTTGTGTTATTGGATGTAATTATTGATCCGGTAGCTTTGAGAGGCTCAAAGTGGTTTCTCGGACAGATATATCATTATCACAAACACGGATTTTACTTTGGAGTGCCTTTGTCAAATTTTGCCGGTTGGATGGTTGTGGGATTTTGTATCATTTATTTATTTCAGTTCATCAACAGGCGCTTCTTTCTGAATAGTTTGCCCGGCAAAGTAAACACCGGTAAAGATATCCCTTACAAAGATATTTTTGGGCCGGTTTTATATTTTTGTGTAATGTTATTTAATATTTTTATAGCATTTTATATTGAAGAATATTTGCTGGGAATTTGCGGGTTGATAATAACGGGATTTATTATGGCAGTATTTCTAAAAAAAATTCTGGAAGCAAATAAAATACAGGAAAGGGAGTATTAGTGAAAAATACATATTGCGGCACAACCAATTACAAACCCCTGCATCCCCTTTACTAAATTCAAAACAAAAAACCGCAGGGCAGAATATTATAGGAGATGTTTTAAAAATTTGAACATTTGTATTTTTAATTATTTTTCTAAACCACTACCAGACAGGCTGTGTCGTAATATATCTTGATATCGATGTAAAATTTAT
>CBDUII010000312.1:0-3741 GCA_965367285.1 uncultured bacterium | reverse complement strand
TATTCTTAAAAAATATAGGAAATCATTTTATTATATTGGAGGTCGGGAATTTCTGTAGAAGTACACGCTTCTTTTGACAAGGAGAGCGCGTACTTCGGACTCCTTGCCTATTTACAGCAATTCGCCGAAAAAGAATTAGCGCGATGTCACGACTGGGCGAAGCAAGCGCAGAAGAAAGGATCTCTATTCCAGTTTCCCTGGAGGCATATTGATTCATCCCAGGTTGAACCACGCGGTTTTGAAGGGCGTAGTTACAGCTTTACCCTGGATCAGGAAAAAATCCTCAAACTCCTGACCGGCCACACTCTTTACAACGATTCCCGGGTAGCCATCCGCGAGGTTCTTCAGAATTCCCTGGACGCCGTTCGCTTTCGAAAGCATCTCTATCCAGACGAACCGATGGGCAAAATTGAGGTTATCTGGGACTCCAAAGTCCGCAAATTGACCATCAGGGACACAGGCACAGGAATGACGCAGGATACAATTGAAAAATTCCTTCTTAATGTTGGATCAAGTTATTACCAGAGCGAAACGGTTCTCCAGAAGCACACAGGGTTTTCCGCAGTCAGCCGTTTTGGAATAGGCGTGTTGTCAACGTTTATGATAGCCGACGAAGTCCAGATACTAACCGTTCATCCGGATGATGATTTTGCTCGGAGGCTGACGCTTCCATCGGTGGTAAAAAGTTACCTGATAAAAAAGATTATAAAGGGCGATCCAGTACTACAGTCTATCGGTTCGCACGGGACAGAAGTAGTGCTACAAATTCGGCGTTCAGCCAACCTCAAGGATGTCGAAGCAATAGTTCGTTATTGGCTGGTTCTTCCACAATGCGAATTTACCTGCAAGACTGACGATGCCGCCCCGGTCTCCATCGGTTTTTCAAATGCTAAGGCCGTGATAGATCATTATTACCAGAAAGAGAAAAAGAAAAGTCTATGGAAATTAATATCTGAGGTGCGAGAAGAATCCGCACCGGGAATTGAACTCGCATATGTAGTTTCAAAATCGAGCTTTACTGATTTGTGGGATTTTGAAAAGATATACGGGACTGGTGAAAGACCCGCCTCGGATGATTCAGACGAATTTTTAGCCCAGTCGCCCGGTATGTGTGTAGAGGGGATCAGGGTGCGTTCCGTGCCGGCTGGTTACAACAGTCGGAATGGCGCGCCGTGGGTTTTTGCTAATCTTACAGGATCAGAGGCGCCTAAAACGAATGTGGCCCGGTCGGATATCGAGAAAACGCCTGAACTTGAGCAGACGCTTTTCCGAATTTACTCCCTAATTGGAAATCACGTTCAAAACGAGTTCAACCGATTAATCGAGAAAAAAGGTGGAATTGTGGAGGCTGCTAATGAAGCGGATTGGACAAGGAGTTTTGGGCTGGAACAATCGTCAAGAACTGATAACGACAAGTTTGAAGAAGCGATGGCTGAACTCAAAGTAGTCGCATTGGAGGATAGGGAAATTTGTCGTGCAGTTTCAAAGAAGGAACTTAATTCAATGGGGGCGGTTTGGACAGTTGACAGCAGTTTGGTTTTACACTTAGAGGGTATCTCCGGTGCGCTTGGAATTGATCTTCCCACTGAAAAGATTGTAGAGCTGCTTGGAAAAAAAATTGAGCCTTCTATACCTCTGCCAAGGGTTCTTGGAAATAGCATAGACCCGCTTCATAAAATGGAAATAGCTGAAATTTATATTTATCCTGAGGAAAGAAAAAATCGTGTGGATATTCGCTGGGAAAGGGAAAAGCCAGGAAGATGGATCAGGTTTTCTAACGATTTACAGGATTCCATAGAACGATATCCTACTTACGGATCTCATTACGGATCTAAACAGGCTTTGTGGTACTTCACACAAGATAAAGATATTTGTTTGGGATGTCCCAATTATGACATGATAGTCTGGCGTAATTTGATTTTAATACTCCCGACATCCGGCATTCCGGATCTCATTGATGCGCTTGGGATGACTGGAAACTGCGGCCGCTGGATATCTTTATTAGCTGAAAATGGCAAAATTCCGCCTGATGAAAAACTTATTTTGAAGAAACAGCTCGTCGAAGCCAAAGGTAAAGAAGAGGGTGAGGAGTTGTTAAATAGATTAGCTTTGCCCTTTGAACGTCGCTCTGGGGATATCCGGTCACAATATCGCCCTTCATAGTATCTAAAATGCTCAGGGGAAGCAGTCGGGTTGGGGTGCTGTGTGGATTTAGGGTCGCATTATGGTTAGTGCTATTTACAAAGGCAATGAGTGACCCTTTTTTTTATCATTTCTACAATTAAGGAGACAGACATTTACGTCTGTATCTATAATTTTTATTATTTTTTCTTGGAGGGAGCGTTATGGCTTTAGTCGATCCGGTAATATTAATTCCAGGAATCACCGCAACCAATCTGAGAGATCAATACCCTTTAAAACCGGAAATTGTATGGGAATTAGGGGTCATTCCCACGAAAAAATACGACCGTATCACCTTGCACCCCAATAATATGAAATTTGAGGCGGACGAACCGGCCAGGGTAAAAAGCGATTACCTGACGCCGATAGCCTACAACGAAATTGTCGAAGAACTTCGTTACAACCTGAGCGAAAAGGCGGACGAACCGGTGCCGGTTTTTCCTTTTCCCTACGACTGGAGGCAACCTCTCGACATTATCGAAGCGGAACTGGAAACCTTCATTGAGGAAGTTATAGAAAGGACTAAACTTTTACGCCATTACGACGCATCCGGTTATGGCAAAAATAAACAGGGTAAAGTGAATTTCGTCGCTCATTCCATGGGCGGACTGATAATTAGCGGTTATCTTGAAAGAAAAGGAGCTTCCGCGCCGGTCAATAAAGTAGTTACCTTGGCCACGCCTTTTCAGGGTTCCCTGGAATCGGTAATTTCCCTCAGCACCGGAACGGCGAACATGGGGACTTCCCAACCAAGCTCCAGAGAAAGGGAAACCTCCCGGATGACGCCGGCCTTGTACCATTTGTTACCTGCTTTTAAAGAAGGAATTTCTATTGCCAATGGTTTACCGGATTCACTTTTTAAACCGGGAGTTTGGCAACCAAGCATAACTGAGTCAATTTCTGAATTTATTCGCCTGAAAGGCCTACCGGTAGACAATCTCTCAGTAGAAGCTAAAAAAATATTCAAAAATTTACTAAAAATAACGAAGGAACATAACGATAGGATAACCGATCTGAACCTTCAACGTTGCGGCTTAACATCCAACGACTGGCTTGCCATTGTCGGTGTAGGCACCGTAACAAGGACCAGATTAAACATCGTTAAGCGAGACGGCAACCCGGATTTTAAATTAAAAAAAAGCGACAGAAAAAATAACTGGAAAAAAGGAAGAAGCCCAAAGGAAAGAAGGGATACAGGCGACGGAACCGTACCTTTTGCTGGGGCGATACCGCCTTTTCTGAAAGAAGAAAACCTTGTTTTAGTAACCCCGGACGATTACGGGTATTGGGAGGTACAGGATAAGGTTTTTACAAAAGCTTCGGGGTTTCACGGGATTTTGCCCAACATGAACATGCTCCATAGAATGATTGTCAGGTTTTTTACCGGCAAGGCCGACACAAGAGATAACACATGGGGTCGCAAAGTTCCCGGAGTTAGCAATTGGAAACCGCCTTTACCGCTTCGCGAAGAAAGTTAAACTTTCTGAGGTTAACAAAAAGTGAAACAAGGGTCGCTCGTTAGTAAAAGGTGATGGGGTCTTCAAATGACAATTAAGCATG
>CBDUII010000311.1:0-3747 GCA_965367285.1 uncultured bacterium | reverse complement strand
AACTATACAATTATGCCAAATTGAGGCAATATATGTAGCAATCGTTTGTTGATATTTTTTTTATAAAGATTGTAAAGTTGTTTTTTCGCGGGCCCTAAATTTGAATCCCAGAAAATCCAAACTTGCTCCTTCCTCCCTAAGCTTAACTACTCGTGTCTTCTCTTGGTTAATTTTCAAACCAAGCCAATCCTCAGCTTTGCCGCAGAGGGCGCCGAGATCGCAGAGAGAACTAAAATGAAAATGTTTTAAATATTGAGTTCCTTTCAAACCGATTATTTGACTTTGAAACTATGCTGTGATAAATTTTGAACATAATGAAATACTCTGTTGTAATTAATAAAACCGAATTTGGATATGATGCGCATTGTCCCGCGCTTCCCGGTTGCCATAGCCAGGGTGATACTCTTGAAGAAGCCATGGAAAATATCCAGGATGCCATAAAAACATACCTCCTCATGATAGCTGAAGAAACGAAAGACGCTACTGTTTATGAAGTAGAAGTTTCCGCGTAACATGATTTTCACTGATGTATCTTCCGAACGTATTATAAAAGCCTTTGGTAAAATAGGTTTTAAGATTATAACCAGAGGTAAACATACAGGCATGTCTGACGGAACTCATCGAATAACCATCCCAAATCATAAGAGACTCAATCCTTATACTCTTAAAGCAATTATTAAAGACGCCGGTATTAAGGACGGGCAATTTAAAAAACTTCTTTAATAAATAAAACGGGGTCATGTCATTATGGTATGTTGAAATACCTTTTCAAAATAATTATTCCATAATGGCGGGCCTGACCCCACTTTCTACTTAATAACTTTGACAGGATAGACTGGATTTTTTTAGGCGCTGTTTGGTTTTTGCCTTTTACAGCGCCTTATGCAAGGCTGATAGCCGGTTCCACCTGTTATGCTGTCTAATGTTTTAAAAGGGTTCTAAGAAAACGGTGCAGAGCTACGAAGCTAAGCGGGACTTTGCTAAAATGGGACACCACGTGGGGCATCCCACCGGGGAAACACAATTTTACAAGCTTGTAATACAGGGATTCTTCGTGGAGTTTACACTGGGCGAAGCAAATCTGCTCAGAATGACAGGCAAAGACAACGTGTGTGTCACTTAGCTGTTTTCTATTTCTAATGGGGGAGATGTTCATAATGGGCCATTTCTATATTTGGGAGTGCATCGACTGTGTCAATGCTTATATTAAAAAAACGCATCCATTCTCCACTGAAACTACTTTCTCTCAGGGTGGCATGGACAAACTTGTTTGTCCGTGCCAATCAAACACGGACAAGCAAAGAGCGCTTGTCCATGCTACCCTTAGCTATCTTTATGCAGGCATTTTAATCTTCGTTTTGATAATGCCTTATAACTGTTTGTTTTTTCATTCTTTTCTGATAGCTGACTGCCGAGCGCTTAAGATAACTGGTTGGACAAAGCTTTTAAAGTCTGTTCAAGTTCTTTTTTTCCCTCGAGCGGTTCACGATTGCCAAAGCGGGTTTCATAATACGAGTCAGTAATTATTTTAATTTTCTCCCAGGCCGGTCCTACGTCATCTTTAATTTGAAAAACAAATTCTTTTGCTGTAACGGTTTCTTTTTTTTCAAATCCTTTTTTCCTGAGTAACGCGAGCATCTTCAAATAAACTTCTAATGCTTTTTGATGGTAATAGGAATTTTTTCTCCATCTCAATACCAATGATGAAAACATTTTTTTACCAAGAATCAAGATAAGAACTAACAAAACAACATATAGAGCCGTTTTATCCGGCTGACTGTTTTTTATTTTTGTTTTAAAGAACTCCAGCATTTCTGAAAAATTGGCATTAAACTTGTCCCTTACTTTAATAGTTTGATGCCGGACATTTATAGCTATGGCCTGCTGATCCTGCCACGAATAATTTATAATATAGCGATACCATTTCATTCTTAACGCGTCCAGGTAACGGTCCATTCTAAAAAAAATTGTATTGGAAAATATTGGTATTGCCGCTGCCGGCGTCGGGTCAAATATAACCCAGCCCTTGTCACCCATTAATGCCTCAACCCATGAATGGGCATGGCTCTGGCGAACCAGCAAATATTCTCCAACCTCATTCCATTCCCCTCTTAAGAAACCATTCACAAGCCGGGCGGGTATCCCGGAAGCTCTTAACATGAGGACCATTGCAGACGCGAAATATTCACAATGACCTTCTTTTGTTTCAAATAAAAAATTATCAATAGGAGAAACGCCTTTTGACTGTGATTGAACTAAAGTATAGCCAAACTGTGTTTTCAGGTAGGATTCCATAACATTAGCCTGCTGATGCTTTTCTTCGACGCCTTTAACAACATTGCGAGTAAAATTTAAAAACCTGCTTGAAAGAGGAGGAAGTTGAAGATATCTTTCCCTGTATGAGGCTGGCATGTTATCCTCTTCAGGAGATAATCGATACCTCCCTTTTGTGCTGAGGTCTGAATTGATAATAAGCCTCACGCGGCCATAAGGATATTCAGAACGATAAAGGCTGTTATTATAATCCACTCCCACCCATTGAAAAGGAGCGTTTAAATTTAACGGTCGGCCCGCAGTAAAAATTATATTTGAATTTATCGGCTCCAGGTAAATAACCTGCTTTAAAATCTCAGAAGATTTTTTTACATCATCTATTCTAAAATTATTCCTGCCGGCTTTTTTTACTTTTTGTTTATCTGAAAAAGTGTTGGACCATCGCCTCCCGTTATAATGGTCAAGGGCTATACCCCTCCAGTAAATATCATTTCCAGGTATGATTTTCCTTTCACCCTGAAAAGTCTCGATTCTCATAACTACTGAATTATCGAGCTTAATCCGGCCTATGTCGCCCAACTCAACTTCATTTGAAAATCCGCTGATAGGATGCCCACCTCTTTGGTAAATAGTAAAATACCCCTTTGCCAGCCTCGGCATAAGAAAGAAGATAATTAGCGTAATAACGAAGGAACCTAAAACCAGAAGTGATGTCAAACCAAAGAAGGAACTTTCTATTTTTTCTTTTCGAAATGCGTTTTTATCGGATGGTGTATACCTGTGAGCTTTGCTTTCCAATTTAATTTCATCTTCTTTTTCCACGCGAAGGTGATATAAAATCATGCTCCAGGAAATAACAATGAAAAAAGCCATAAAAATCAATCCAAATGAAAAATCCGCTGTACCCATAGCTCCGATCAGCAGACAGGTAAGGCTGATTATATTGCAGAAGAGATAATCATTAGTTTCTTTCTTGAAAACAATTCTTGTGAAAAGCAATGCTAAAAGGATATAACAGAAGGTGTCCAGCAGAGGCAGATTAAGGACAAAGTATAAAAAAACAACCGTTAGAGGTCCGAAATAAAAACCGTAAAAATTTTTACTTTTAATAATGGGAATTTTTTCTCTTATCTCCGCGGCAAATAAAATGGAAAGCAGTAAAAGAGATAATATGACAACAACAGGGTTTAGCGCTTCACTCACCCATAAAGCGATTATCCCAAGACTGTAAAGAATATAGTTTGTTAAAACAAATCCAAGCGCTAATGTCATAAAGCGACCAAGGGGCCGCAGCCAAAAGGGCTACCGCCCGGTGTACTAACAGTGCCTTCCTAAGCCTTGCATAAGTTGCAGTAAAAGGAAAAACCAAACTGCAACTAAACAGCAGCTAAAACAAGAAGGTTTAATGGTGTAATGCTATAGATATTCTCCAGCATATGAACGATGGATTACCCCTGTATCCATATCCTTATT
>CBDUII010000310.1:0-3751 GCA_965367285.1 uncultured bacterium | reverse complement strand
TTTTAAAAGCTCAACAGACAGAGCCTGCTCGACTCCTGGATGATATAAATATAAATCTTCCGCCGGAAGTTTGGCTGACCAGATTTGAGGAAACAGACACGACGGTGCGATTGGAGGGATATTCCTTTTCTGATCCTACTATAGCTGTTTTTATGAAAAATCTCGAGAAACTCTCGGCACATTTTACCGGCATAGAACTAATTGAAACAAGACTGGTAACGGTGTCCGGAGAAAAAGTGAAAAAATTTTCAATACAATGTGCCAAGAAACCAAAAGGCTCCCCTCCTAAAACAGAGACAAAGAAAACATAACATGGCTGTAAACATATTAGATAAAATACCTTATGAAAAGATCCAGGTTTATCCTCCCTGGCAAAGACGGCTGGCCGCGTGCGGGGTTGTATTCCTGTTTTTTGCTCTCTACTATTTTGTCTCTCATAAAAATACCGCAAAAGAAATTAATAAATTAGTATCTAAAAGAGAAAAACTTAAAACAGATTATGGAAATTATGTCATATACGCAAAAAAAATGCCTCTGCTTCAAGAGGACATAGAAAAATTAAATAAAAATTTAAAGAAGGCAAGGATCGAACTTCCCAGTGCAAAAGAAATTCCTGAACTACTGACTCTTATTTCAGATACCGGTACAAACGCGGGACTGGAATTTCTCCTTTTTAAGCCTTTTCCTGAAGAGAAAGTTGATTTTTACAGCAAAGTCCCCGTAGAAATGGTTATTATGGGCAGTTTTCATAATGTGACGACTTTTTTTGATAAAGTAAAAAAAATGTCAAGAATTGTCGATATATCCAATATAAAAATGAAATCTACAAGTAGAGAAGGAAAAATTTCTTTAGAAACATCCTGCAAAGCAACCACGTATAAATACCTTGAAAAAGCGGCTTTAGAAACAAAACCGAAGAAGAAAAAGAAATAGTTGCTGGTTGCTCGTTGCTGGTTCACGGTAACCAATGACTAATGACCCGTGACGAATGACTGAATTATGAAACGATCTCTGTTAATTTTATTGTTGTTAGTGGCCTTAGGAGCAGGGGCATACGTCTATATAAATGAAAAAATGTTTTTTTTAGAAGCTCCCCCGGTTACTACTACACAGAAAGCCCTTTCGAAAACAGCAAAGCCGGTAGCCCCTGAAATAGAAAAACCCGCTTTATCTCAGTTGTATGCTCTTTTTCCCTCCGGCCCAATGGCCTGGATTCACTTAAAAGATTTGGGAAAAGTTATCAAGCAGGTTAACAAATCCAATTTTTACAAGCAGGCAGTGGAATATAAAATTCTTGATCCGTCCAAACCTTTTCCAATAAATCTTGAGACAAAAGTCAAAGAGAAAAGCATTTTTTCAAAAATATCTTCTCACCTTGAGGAAAAAACCCTGATGGATCTCCTGGGGCAGGAAATTGGATTAGCGCTTTACCCTTCTGATAAACCAGGAACGAACAATTACCTTTTCGCGGCTAAAATAAGCGCCATAACAAAAATCCAGGAAAAGCTGCAGCGAGCAAAAGATTCTCTGATTGGAAAGCAGGCAACCGTTTCAAAAAGCAACTATAAGGAAAAAACAATTATTTCCTATGAAAATCAGGAACAAAAATATTCATTCCACTACGTCATAACAAAAAATCATATTTTAGGGGCCTCCTCAGATGCTTTGCTGAAAAAAGGAATCGATCTGATGGATGGAAAAGGGAGCGACAGATTTATTCATTCTGAGGGATTTAAATCTCTTTTCAAAGCTTCTGATCTTTCCAGGGCAGGTCTTTTATTTATGGATATGGAGAAAATATTTCCAACCATTTCAAGCAACGTGATGTCTGCAGATAAAACCCCGACAAAAGCCGCGGCTGATATCAATAAAGACCTGCAATCTTTTAAATACCTCGGCTTGACTTTCAATATTCAAAAGGGCTTGAAAATTGAGGGCGTTCTCACCATCAATAAAGAGAAAGCAGGCCGGGAATTGCTCCAGACGATTAATATGGAACCCAGAAAATTGAAATCTTTAAACTTTATGCCAGAAAATGTTGTTATCTATGGAGCAAACATATTTGAACCATCGCTTTTTTTTGAACAGTTTACCAAAGGGTTTGGAAAAAAAGCGGCAAAAAAAACCCCTGGCGAATTTTTTGGTGAATCTACAGTAGTAGATCTCTAACAAGATAGTAGCCTTTTTATGTGAAATTAATTTTTTATTATTTTCTCATTTCAGGTTAAAACCGCTCCTTTGCAGGTTCCCGATATAACCATGGGGCTGGAGATTAAAGACAGAGAAAAAATTAAAAATATTTTTAATAAGATTCGAGCCAACCTGGCTAAATCATCGAAACAAAAATCAATTCCGGGAGAATCTTATGAGGGTTACGATGTAAACTTTCTCCCAATATCCGCTCCTATCCCCATCCAACCGACATATTCCATTGTTAATAATTTTCTTTTGTTTTCCGTTAGCCAGGCAGGAATTAGACGAGCAATTGACACATTAAAGGGTAAAATACCGCCGCTTGACAAAAGCAAAAAATATATTTCAGCCAATATTCCGTTAAAGAATAACGGAATGTTTTTTATCAATGCCTCTCTTTTATGGGATAGTCTCTCAGAAGTTATTACAAAAGCCCCTGCCGGTCTTTCGCTAACTTCGTCGGAACAGTCTGTTGAAACAAGAATGAAATTTCTGGACCTGATGCGCGCGGTACAATCTTTCAACAGTGTATTCATGTACAAGAAAAACCAGATCAATTCCAGAACTTTTATAGCCTTGAAAGACATTCCAAAAATCAGAAAGAACAAAGAACTTTTGGCTTTTCTTGAAAAATCAAGACAGAAGGCCGTGCCTCCATTAACGCCTGCTAAATCCCTTCAAGCACAACAAGTATCGTACGATTATGTTTATAATCCAGAGGGGAAAAGAGATCCTTTTCAATCATTAATCGCGGGACGGCAACTCACAAAGAAAAAACTTGTTCAATTTTTTGAAAGCATTAAAGGTCTGGAGCCAATAAATTTACATCTCTACAACAAAATCAAAAGAAAAGATCCTGTTCTTTACAAAAAATTAAAGAGCAACTCCAGTTTTTTTAAAAACAAAAAAACAATGAAACAAATATCCGATGAAGAAAAAATTCAAAAACTGGAAGAGTACAAACAGCTAATTTCTATTGCAAAAACTGATTTTCATGATACTATTTTAGGTCCTTTACAAAGCAGTCAATACTCTTCTTTAAAGCTCACCGGGATTATATGGGGTCAAATGGGAAGCACTGCTTTAATTGAGACTCCGGATGGCAGAGGCTATTCTGTTAAAGTAAATGATTTGATCGGCCCTAATTATGGCGTTATAAAAAAAATTGAAAAAGATAAAATTGTCGTCGTGGAGCGGTATATAAGCTATATCGGAAAAATAACAGAGGAACGGCAAGAAATTAAATTGTCTAAAGGCGAAGGATCTATATAAAATTGCTCGCTCGCGCTTGCTATTTTAGTGTTGTTTTGTTTCAAAAAACGAAACAAAACGAAAATAACTCAATAATCTGATAAAATTCAGAGAATTTTATCAGATTTAACAAATATCAACAACATACTGGTAAAAGGGACGCCCCCTAATGGGCTATATGAAAAAAATATTACAGGGTAGTAAGGGGTCATGGGTCATGGGTTGGGTGTAAAAACGAATGCTCTGTAGCCGGCAAACTGTCAATCTCAGATCAAAACTACTCAATAGGATACTGATTCACGCCCTC
>CBDUII010000309.1:0-3758 GCA_965367285.1 uncultured bacterium | reverse complement strand
TTCTTAAAAAATCGAGGAAATCATTTTATTATATTGGAGGTCGGGAATTTCTGTCAAGTTAGGCCATCCTGGCTAACTTTTTCAAAATTCCTAAAACTGCCGTCCATGGCAGCTTTTACGGACTTTTGGATTTGCGCCTGCCTGTGCGTGTCCGCACGCAGACAGGCGGCGCAATAAATAAGGAAACATTGAAATTCCTATACATGAACTTAGATGCCCTTAAGCCTTAGAATCCCTTCAGAAAAAGAAAAAAACTAAAAAAATACTTGACTACAATAAACCAGACTTGAATTGTCACAGATATATTCCTTTTTGTTTTCAGGCTTAGTCTGAAAACAAAAAAATTTAGGCGTTGTCTAGTTTTGTCTTTTACAACGCTTTTAATCTGTGTTGATCCGTACCATCAGTAAAATCTGTGTCCTATTTATTTCAATAGTTTACAAAAACTTTGCTAAGTCTTGCATAAGGCGCTGTAAAAAGAAAGAGTTAAACAGTGCCTAAAAAAATACAATTTTACAAATTTGCAGTGCAGAAAGGAAACAAGATATCCATTAACTATGTATGGATAGTTGTTTGCTGTATGGAAGTCGACGGCACACTGCTAACAAGGGATAAGTATTTTGAACTGTTAGATCTGATTGAGTCGATCATCCTGTAATATTTATTTGTTATGATGAAACGAAACTTATCTGGGAGAACAAATGAAAATCTCATATATTGCAGAAAGAATATTATCGAATAGGACGAAAAATATCAAGCTGAGGAAGAAAGATCTTCAGAATGATTTAAATAAGGCTGTCAATATCCTAACACATCACTACCGAGTTAAGCGTATAATACTTTTTGGGTCTATGGTTAACGGAAAGATCAATTATCGTTCGGATGTTGATCTTGTTGTAGAAGGGTTAGGAGACCAATATTTTAAGGCCATTGGGCACTGTTGGGGAGAATGCAAAACAGTTATTGACATAAAACCTTTTGAAGATATAAACGCTGACTTCAGAAAGCTTGTTTTGGAAAAAGGTAGAGTAATTTATGAATCAGGAAGATCGGTTTAAAAAAGAGATAGAAGCCTTTATTCAGTTAATCTAAAAAACCTTGTCCATCCTGTAATCCTGTCAACTAATCTTTTGCCTATCTGATAGCTGACAACTGATGACTGAACGCTTACTATGAATATATGTTTAACAGTAAATTCTTCTCCTTGGTCTTCATTTAAAGGTGGAGGGCAAATTGCGGTTCACTATCTTGCGACACACCTGGCAAAAAATGGCTGCAAAGTTTGGGTTATATACACAGGCAATAATGGGAGGCAAATCCCGTCTTCATTGAATTATAATGCTATTTTTGCAAGACATTTCAATATTGCGACTTTAAACCTAAATATATTTTCTGTCGTATATCAGATTCTCAAATTAAGCAGAAAAGTTCAATTAGATATTATTCATGGAAATGGAGAAGAAGCCTATTTTCTTCCCTTCATAAAAAAAATAACCAGTTCTAAATTCGTTCTAACATCACATTCCCCATTCATCCCTCGAACCGGGTTAATTAAAGCGTTGAAGTGTCACCTCCAGATGTTAAAAAGGCTTAATTTTTATCTCCTGAGATCGGCCGCAGTCAAAGCTGATTTGATTTTTACTTATAGTAATTTCTCAAAAAGATTGGTCAAAGATGGAATACATGGTGAATATAATAAAGAGATAAAAACCATTTCTCCCGGTGTAGATCAATCCTGGTTTAATGTAGCTACAAAAAAGAAAGATAAATTTTCAGATTTGTTGTACTTTGGACGAATAGAACATGAAAAGGGAATTGACATTATGCTGAAATCCTTTGCGAATGTGCGACCAAAGTTTCCTGATCTAAAGCTCCATATAATCGGAGAGGGAAACTATCTGGATTATTCCAAAAAATTATCCAAGGAGCTAAATATAAATAGTAGAACTATTTTTTATGGCTGGAAGGAAAAACAAGAGATTCAAAAAATCATGGAGGGTTGTGATTTATGCGTTCTTCCATCCAGAATTGAAAGTTTCGGATTAACCATTGCAGAGGCCATGGCCGCTGCAATGCCACTCATTTCAACCAAAGCAGGAGCTATACCTGAAATATTAAAAGACGGAGAAACCGGCACATTAGTGCCTTCTGAAGATATTGAGGCTCTAAAAAAGGCAATTATTTACGCGTTAGAAAACAGGGATGAAATGTGGAATAAGGCAAAAACCGCTCGAAAAATAGTAAAAGAAAATTTTTCCTGGGACTTAACCGCTAAAAAACATATTGAAATATATAAATCACTATTATGAAAACTCCAGATTCAAAACTTTATTCAAAAGAATATTTTCTTTCCACGGAAGGTATAGATTATTTCAAAAAAGGCTTAATCTCTCCTAAATTTGAACATGCCGTTAATATAGCAAAATTAAAGTCAGGGATGAAAATTCTTGATATAGGGTGTGGAAGAGGGGATATTGTTCTTGCCTGTGCCAGGAAAAATATTTATTCCTTTGGCATCGACTACGCCCATGACGCGATTGAAATCGCCAAAGCCGCGAAACAATCGCTTCCGGATAATTTGGCATCGCTTTTTTCAGTTCATCAAGCTTCCGCGGATACTTTGCCCTTTAAAGAGAGTACTTTTGACAAAATATTTTTTATGGATGTAGCAGAGCACCTTTCTTCTTCTGATCTTTTGCAATGTTTCAAAGAATGTGAAAAAATTTTGAAAGAAGATGGAGAACTAAATAATCCATACTTCACCCAACCGGTGGTATAACGATTTTGGCTACCCGTTATGGGAAAGACCAATAAATAAAATATTAAACCGTGTTTTTAAGCAAAATCTGCTGACCAGGGTAATACGGAATGAAACAGACTTGAAAGTTCACATTAATGAACAGACGATAATCAGCCTGAAAGACTATTTAACAAAGGCAGGTTTTCAGTCAAAAGTCTGGCTGGGAAATGAATATATTAAGCCGGTAAAAAAGAGTTCATTGAAAGAACAAATTTTAGAACTCGCCCGTCAGGCAGTTTGTCATCTTTATCCTTTTTCTTTAGTCTTTCCTTTAAACTTTCTTTTTTCAAATAACATATGGGCTGTAGCTAAAAAGCAGACACAAAAAAGATAAGAGAACATTTGTTTGATAATATAGATTCATTCAATTTTATAAAGCACAAAGTTACTTTTTTTATACTCGGCTACAGGATAGTTTTCTCGTAAAAAGGAAGAAAATTCATTCCTGTCGATATAATCCTCATGTGGATAAATAGAAAGATAATATTTAGGTTTACTATTTCGGAGTATTTTTTTAAACGCGTCCACCTTCTCTTGACCTGAATTTCCTCCTAATACCGTAACCTTTCTATTAACATAATATCCGAGTGCTCCGACATTGGAAGAGCTTATTACTCCATAAACAGTCTCCGAAAAAAACTTATTGAGAGTTTTTACTGCATCTGGAATCATCTTAACCGCGGCAGGAGTAATAAAACCGGAATTAGAATAACCGGCGATAATGCCGACTGTAAGGAGCGTTAAGAAAGACAAACCAATGCTTTTTTTATAAAAGCTTTCATGGGGGAAATTGTCATAAATAAAAGAAATAGATTTGGCAATTACCCAGGACATAGGGAACAACCATGGAAGGTAATAGTAGAGGTGTATTTGTTTGTTGATTAAAATAAAATAAAATACAAATGAAATTAGCCAAAAAATAAGTACGGAATCTTTTTTTCTGAGAAGGCCCAACCCT
>CBDUII010000308.1:0-3764 GCA_965367285.1 uncultured bacterium | reverse complement strand
CTTCATAAAACAGGATTTTGTAAAGCCAGTATTGAATAAAGCTCTGGTCGTAAAAATCTTCTCTGTTTGCTATCCGAAGATTACCTTCCAGAATTGTAAGAGGGCAGGGAATACCGAACAAGGATATTATTGCGACAAAAGCTATGGAAGCAAGATGAATAATACGAAACCAGAACAGCTTTACCCACTGCCATTTCATAAACCAACCTGCCCATACTAATATTAATCCTCCAATTACAAACAGGACGTAAAGGAAATGGGTAATTAAAACAATGTCCGCAAGGAAAGAATAATTCATAATAGAGGACAGTAACCACAGAATACACTGAAGACACTGAAAACACTGAAAAAAATAAATCCGTGTATTCGGTGGATAATATTATCTTATGATTGGATATACTCTATTGCCATCCTAAGCCTCTTTAAGACCTTGTCTTTGCCTAACAATACGATTACTTCAAATATCCCGGGGCTTTCTTTTTTGCCAGTGAGAGCGACTCTCAGTGGCTGAGCAATTTTACCTAACTTGAGGCTATGTTTTTCCATGATTTCATTAAATAAAGGTTGTAAATTTTCATGATTCAATTCTTCATTTATAGCTTTAAGTTTTTCAGATAAATCATTAAATATTGGTAAAATATCATCTTTAAAAAACTTATTCGCCGCAGCTTCGTCATAAATAATTTCGTCTTTAAAATAAAACTCTGCTTTGTGTGCCATTTCGATGAGAGTCTTGCTTCGTTCCTGTAATGACGGAATAACCTTTTCTATTTCATCATCGCTGAAATCGTTTTCAGAAGAAATTATATTTTCACTTTCTAATATCTTTTTTAACAAAGGTACAAGTTCGGAAGGTTTGCTTTTTTTAATATAATGCTGGTTTACCCAGAGCGATTTATCAGTGTCGAATACTCCGGCGGATTTATTTATATTTTCCAGGGAAAATTTCTCAATCATTTCCTCTTTTGTGAAGATTTCCTGATCACCCGAAGACCAGCCAAGGCGGACAAGATAATTCAACATTGCTTCCGGAAGGTATCCCATATCCTTGTATGACATAACAGAGGTAGCACCATGCCTTTTGCTTAAACGTTTTTTGTCCTTGCCAAGAATCATTGGAATGTGGACAAATTCAGGGATGGGGAGACCAAGACCTTTATAAAGTATCACCTGTTTTGGAGTATTAGACAGGTGATCATCGCCGCGGATAACATGGGTAATTTTCATTTCCACGTCATCCACAACAACTACAAAATTATATGTAGGAGTACCGTTTGATCGAGCAATAATTATATCGTCCATTTCAGACATATCAAATGTAACCTCACCACGTAAAAGGTCGTTTACGATAACAGAGCCATCAAGAGGAGTTCTAAATCGGATAACAAAGGGTTTATCTTGAGGCGGATTTATTAAATCTCGGCATTTTCTGTTATATCTTGGGTTTTCTCCGGCTGCCATAGCCTTTTTCCGCATTTCATCCAGTTCATCAGGAGTACAGTAGCATCGATACGCTTTTTCTTCTTTTAATAATCTGTCGAGATAAGATTTGTAGATTTCCTTTCTTTCAGTCTGACGAAAAGGCCCTTCATCCCATTCTATACCAATCCATTTGAGGCCATTAACAATCTGTTGAATAGACTCTTCAGTGGAACGGGAGCTATCGGTATCTTCAATTCGGAGTATAAAAGTTCCGTTATTATGTCTGGCAAAAAGATAATTAAAGAGAGCGGTCCGTACACCGCCAATATGCAGATGACCGGTAGGGGAGGGCGCAAAACGAACTCTAACAGTATTATTTTTCATTTCTTATCTGCGGTTGTCAGCGAAAATCCGCGTCCCATTTATTCTTTTTTATTGGACGCAAATAAACGCAGATTTTAATGGATAGAAAAAAATTTAAAATCCATGAAATCCGTGAGCAAAACTATTTAATGATATCGAGTTTCAGCTTCAATTCCTTTAACTGTTTTTTATCTATACTCGAAGGTGCTTCAGTCATGAGGCAGGTGGCTTTTTGAGTTTTTGGAAACGCGATCACGTCCCTGATAGACGCGGCGCCGGTTAATATCATTACTATTCTATCCAATCCAAAGGCTATGCCGCCGTGAGGTGGAGCGCCGTATTCCAGAGCATGCAACAAAAATCCAAACCGCTTTTCAGCTTCATCTTTAGATATACCGAGGAGTTTAAACATCTTGTCCTGTATTTCTTTCCTGTGAATTCTTATACTTCCTCCGCCAATCTCCGTACCGTTTAAAACAAGATCATAAGCTTTTGCCTTTATTTTATTCGGGTCCGTATCAAAATACTCCATGTCACTTTCACAGGGAGATGTAAAAGGGTGGTGCATGGCTATATATCGTTTTTCCTCATCATCATATTCTACTAACGGAAAATCCGTGACCCATAGAAAATTTGCGTTTGATTCATCTATTAAATTTAATCGTTTTCCAATAGTTAAACGCAGGAAGGAGAGGGCGGCCGCCACTATCTTTTGAGTATCAGCCATAAAGAGCAGAAGGTCTCCCACATTTCCTTCTAATCGTTTTACAATTTGATCCATCAACTCCTTGCGGAAGAATTTAGTAATAGGGGACTGCAAGCCGTCTTTGTTGATTTTGATCCAGGCCATACCTTTTGCTCCGTAAACTTTTGCGCCCTCTGTTAAATCATCTAATTCCTTCCGTGAAAAACCAGCACATCCTTTAGCGTTGATAGCTTTTACCAGTCCGTTTTTATCAGTTGCAGTTGTGAAAACTTTAAAATCCGAGTGCCTGGCGAGAGCGGTGATGTCTTTCAATTCCAATCCGAATCGTGTATCCGGATGGTCGTTTCCAAACCTGTCCATAGCTTCATGGTATGTCAAAGTGTTAAATGGGGAATTTATATCTATTCCTTTTATTTCTTTGTAAATATTTAACATCATTCCTTCGACAATAGAAAATATGTCTTTTTGATTGACGAACGACATTTCCATGTCAATTTGAGTAAATTCCGGCTGGCGGTCTGCCCTGAGATCTTCGTCCCGGAAGCATTTAACTATCTGGTAATAACGTTCAAAACCGGAAATCATCAGCAATTGTTTAAACAGTTGCGGAGATTGCGGCAAAGCGTAAAACTGTCCCGGATTAAGCCTGCTCGGCACCAGGTAATCGCGCGCTCCTTCAGGAGTACTTTTTGTCAGAACAGGGGTTTCAATATCTGTAAACCCATTAGAATCAAGATAGTTTCTTACAACACGGCATACATGGTGTCGTACTTTTAGAACTTGTTGAATTTCGGAATTTCGGAGATCAAGAAAGCGATACTTTAGCCTGTGGTTTTCCGAAATGTCTTCTCTTTTACTAAAATCAATTGGAAGAGGTTTTGATTCATTCAGGATTTCAAGTTTACTTGTGTAAACTTCAATTTCACCGGTTTTCAGTTTAGGATTTGCCATACCTTCAGGCCTTTTTCTTACCTTTCCTTTTACTGCGAGTACAAATTCATTTCGAATAGACTGAGCTTTGTTGTGCGCTAATTGATCTATTTCAGGGTTAAGGACAACCTGCGTCATTCCTTCACGATCTCTGAGGTCAAGAAAGATCAAACCGCCATGATCTCTACGGGTATCCACCCATCCCATTAGAACCACTTCTTCTCCATCATTTTCGGAAGAGAGGACACCACAGGAATGTGTTTTCTTTAAGTTTTCTGTCATTTATTGTTACTCCATAATAGGACGCAGATTTCCGCAGAGCGGCCAAGGGGCCGCAACCAAA
>CBDUII010000307.1:0-3788 GCA_965367285.1 uncultured bacterium | reverse complement strand
TTTTCTTTCCGTCAATAATTTTAATGTTCCTCTGGTAATCGACGTTAGTGCGGCGCCATTTTTATCAGGTTTCAGAATAACTTTATACTCGGTTTCGTGGGTTTTAAGTATCCCATCCGGAGAAAGTATTACCGGGACGTCTCCTCCATAGATTGAAGCAAGCATAGGTTCATTCAGCACTGTCGTGTTGGCGCTGTCAATTTCAATAATAGTTGCGTCAACAGGGGATTCATCCGGGTTCTCCGGGAAAAACCTGCCATGACCGCCAATGCTTACACGCTCCAGGTATTCTTCCTGTATATAGGTCTCAATCAAAATTCGATTCTTGTCGGCTAACAACAAAAGAGGGAGTTTGCTGTTGACCCATCGGCCCTGAACGATTGTATTTTCAAGCCGGACCACTTTGCCGTTAAAAGGCGCTTTAATCTGTAATGACCGGAGTTTATCCCTATAGCCATGATATTTTGCCGTAGCTTCGGCCAACTGTTCTTCCACCACCATGACATTTTCCAGAAGATAGGAGACAGTTTTGTTTCGCTTAAGATACCATTCCAGTATCTTTACCTTTAAAGCCGCTTGCTGCAACCTGTACTTTAGTTTTGGCGATTCAAGAGTAATGAGAACCTGGCCTTCCCTTACATCATCTTCCAGCCGGATATTTACTTTAGTGATCTTACCCGGTTCTGGAGCGAAAATGTGCGTATAAAGGGCTGGTCTTATAAAGGCGTCTCTCTTGACGCGGTTTTGCCAGGGGAAAATTAAAACACCGGCAATAATAATCAAGAAAACAATAGTACGTATTAAATACCTGTTTATAGTGAGTTGATTTCGTAGTTTATACCATGCTCTAAATTCATTCCAAACCGGGAGCGCGAGAAACCAGGCAATTTCCACAATCATCAGGAAAATGCCTAATATTTTGAAGAAAAGAAAGTATACCATAAAAGCTATGGCAGTGAAAAGCACTGCTCTATACACCCAGACTGAAACAGCGTATATGATCAGCCACCTCCGTTTATTTATTGGAAAGGCTTCAGGAAGCGGAGTGTCCAGTCCAAATAAAAATCTTCGCAGCCACCACTTGCCGAAAGCAAAGGCACGGTTCTGGAGGTTCGGTATCTCAAACCAGTCGGAAAGAAAATAATAACCGTCAAAACGCATAAATGGGTTTAAGTTTAACAGTAACGTTAAAATGGAGCTTACCGTTGCTGTAAAGAAAGCAGCGCTTTTTAAAGCGCCCTCCGGCAGAAAGCTCCATAAAAAAATCGCGAGTAACGCGAGACAAAGTTCCACCGTCACCCCGGCGCCGGTAATCAAGAGGCGGGCTTTACGTGAAGTGAGCTTCCATGATTCTGTGGTATCGGTGTAAAGAAGAGGCGCTAAAACAAGAAATGCCAGACCCATAGTCGGCACCCTCACGCCAAAATGCTTTGCGGTGAGGCCGTGGCCAAGTTCGTGCACAATCTTTACAAAAACAATGGTTACACCATACCAGATAAGACCCTCAAGGTTAAAAAAATAGAGAAAGGTTTGTTGAAATGACTCCCATTGTCTCGAAATAAGAAAAAAACCGGATATTGCCGTCATAGCAAACAGCGCCTTCATTGGCTTTGACGTCAGGCGCCTCGCAAAGGGGAGCATAAGGCCTAAAAATTTGTCCGGTTTGATTAATGGAATGCGAAAAAAAAGATAACTGTGAAGCATTTTTGTCAGTATCTTTCCTTTTCCCGCCCTGTATTTTTGTAACAAATGGTTGGTATATTCGGTGCTGTAAATATTTAGTAACTGGTTGCCTGTTAAAAACTGCAGGAGTTTCTTTACTGTATTTATGTCTATATTCAGCTTTTCTTTCTTATTAACCTCCCTGCAAAGCTCTTCACCTGTTATTCCCGCCCGCCAATGGGAAAGGATTTTGAATTCTACCCAACCGATACGGAAAAAAAACTGTCGAACCTTATCAAATAACGTCCATTCAGGGGAGCCGTCTCGCGTTCTCGGGGCTTCCAAAAGCTGCAAGTCCGTCCGCAGGGGAAGAAGAATCAGTTCTTCTTTCTGCGAAGGAACTGCGCCTGAAGTTTTATTTATTGCAATGTCCATTTTTTTTAACCACGAATTTCACTAATTCGTGCAATTTGCGTAATTTGTGGTTAATCGTGATTAATTACCTTACCACCCGAAAAACCGCCTAACCCATGCCATGGGGCGTCTGAATATATAATAAAAAAGCGTCACCCTGTCTCCATAGAGCTTTGCCGTTGCTTTCAGACCGATACGGGGTGCGGCAGTTCCATCTGTAAAAGCCGCCCGCAGTTGAAAAGAGAGGATATCATCGGGAGATATCTGGGCTTCAAAGCCGGACTGACGCAGGGTTGCTTCCAGGGTGTGTGTGGGGTTTACATTTAAAAAAGAGCGAACCCTGGCGCCTGTTTCCATATTAATGGCATTATCCACAGGCAGCCAGATTTGCAGTTCAGTCGCTGTTGGGTCAGCCAGGGTGATGATCTTTTCTCCCACTAATACGGGTCTTCCCAACCAGTCATTGGGGTCGCTGAATATCGCGATACCATCTCCCGGCGCCCGTATTACAATCCGTTTAAGTAAATCAGACGAATATGCCACTTCAGCCTCTCTTTGGTCTAAAAGTGCTTTTAAAACAGGAACCCTGGCCTTGCTTTCAGGGTCGAAACATGACATTTTTTCAGTTCTTTTCTAATTCGCCTTTACCTAGGCTAACGCATTTTTCCGAGTTAAATAGTTGTTTCTGATGTCCCTGTCTTCGAGGCTAAAGAGCCTCTGGCCTTTCTCCACCGCTTCATTAGGCTGAACATAAAATTCCTTGACAATACCATTAACAGGAGGACTTATGATAAGGGGATTTATCGGCACAACTTCAGCCGGGGCTATTACAGACTGGTTCACCGGCAGAAACATCAAAGCAACTGTAATCAGAGAGAGGGAAACCCTGATTATTTTCTTTTGCAATCCTTTTAAAAACCTGCTCAACCGGTTTTTCCATGAGATATTCCTTTTCTCAAGAGCGCCCCAGGCGTGGGAATAGGCGTCAACGAGGAATTCAAGTCGCGCGATTTCAATTTGGTTCCAGTCTTTCTCTCGTGTTAACAGCAATCCGCCGGCCATATAACCTTTACCATTTACAAAGGGGCACCAGAGAGGGTTTTGAAGGTCGGTTTCATCCCAATCCGCAGAAAATTCCGCAGAGAAATCTTCTTTTTTCCGTTTAACAATTTGTTTGGCTTCTTTTGTGAGTGCGAAGGCGTCCAGCAATTGATGGAGATGTTGAAAGTAGGGTGACGAGGTATCGGGATGGGAAATACCGGAAACCACCCGTGTACGGTTTTTCCCTGTTGCCGTGGTAACCCATAAAATTGCCTGTTCGTAGGGTAGGATATGCCGCGTTTCATTCGCAATGATAAATTGCAGTTCATCTAATTTTCCTGCCTGGCGGGCGGCTTTCTCAAGCCTGAGGAGGGAAACAAAATCTCGTACAATATTTCCAGATTGACCGTTCTTTTCATTCATAAACCACTACGTTTTAAAATTCCCAATCTCAAATTCCAAATTCCAAATAAATTCCAATATCCAATAATACAAAATCAAATTTTTCTATTTTGGTGTTTGTAATGAATTTTAGTGTAATTAGCGTGATTGATGACCAGTCATTGGTGGTTTACTTTTTGAAGATTGCTATGCCGCTCATACCGGAGAGCAGGTCTTCATGACTCTTTAAAAACATCCCATGAATTTCAATAGTCTGGCTTACCGCATCG
>CBDUII010000306.1:0-3789 GCA_965367285.1 uncultured bacterium | reverse complement strand
GCAGTGAAGAAGCTTACAAAAATGTTTTGAGAGGGTTGTGGAACAATCGCAGGGGCACTTATGAGGAATGGGAAACCCTTATTCAGGAACTTTCTTACCATGGTATGACAGAAAAAAAAGCGCGGGCAATGGAACCAGGTATCAAAGAATCTCTTGGAATTTATGCTCCCGGTTCGATATTTGACAAACCCGAGCTTGAAACCTCAAAAGAAAAGATAGCAAAACGATTCTTCTTCTTTGCAATGAGTTTTTCTTTTTTTCGGCCATGCTCTGGGTTTACCAGAGAGTTGAACTAAAAGAAATACAGGCCATACCTTCAATGTTTGCTGAAACCTCTTTAAAGGTAGTAAAGCAAAGAAGCGATAAAGCTTTTTTACCCTTTGACAAAATGGTGGAAATTAAAGGAGGAGGCTTTTGGATGGGAAGCAGTGATGGTGATTTTGATGAAGAGCCGATTCACAAGGTACATTTACTTCCTTTTCAAATAGCCATGTATGAGGTTACTTACTTCCAATTCCAGGAATTTATTAAAGAGAATCCATATTGGAAAAAAGGAAAGCCAGAAATGAATGAAGTGGATTTGGATTACCTGAAAGACTGGGATGAAATAAACTTTCCGCGAGGCAAAGATCATTTCCCGGTTGCTTATGTAAGCTGGTATGCCGCATCAGCCTATGCCTACTGGGTCGGAAGCCGCCTGCCAACAGAAGCGGAATGGGAGTATGCAGCAAGGGGAGGATTGAAAGGAATGTCCTATCCCTGGGGACAATCTCTTGATTTTTGGCTTGCGAACATAAAAACAGAGGGTCTTATGAATATATCCAAGCCTGTTGGAAATTATAGCATGAATGGGTTCAGGATATTTGACATGGTAGGAAATGTAAAAGAATGGACAGCCGATGGGTATTCTATATACAGCTCAAAAGAACAGAAAGACCCCAGGATGACTACGAACCGCAGGTTTAAAGTCATCCGTGGCGGGTCCTGGAAAACTTTTGGGAGAGATTCCAGAGTGTCGAAAAGGTGGCGGGAGCGACCGAATTTTTGTGGGACTGATACAGGCTTTCGCATTGCAGCCGATATTCATATCTGATTTTCAGGTTAGATAAGGGGATTGAAAAAACATTAGACTGGATAACAGGATGGACATGAGTAAATCCTGTTTTATCTTAATCGTATAGGAATTTCCTTTTTAGATTCCCAATCAAGTTGGGAATGACAGGTGGCGCGGACTGTCATTCCCGCGAAAGCTGGAATCTAAGTTCTTAATCCTGTCTAAATAAACAGGGGGAACTATTAATAAAAATTATTAATCTTTTTGGGAGGATATAGCAATGGATACGGATTCTCAGGATTTAAAAAAGGAAGATGAGTTTCAAGAAATGGAACCAGAAAAAAAAGGAAAAATGAAAACAATCGTAGTAGTTACTCTTCTTGCAGTGGGGTTATATCTTTCTTTCGGGATCAATGATGCAGAAGAATATTCTGTAGTTCAAAAATGGCCGTCCGGCAAGTTAGACATAGTTATGGACGCCGGGCTTCACTGGACAGGACCTTTTTCAAAGGTTACCAGGTTTAAAAGAGCAAACGTTGTTAAGTTTTCCACGAGTAAAGTGGGTGGAGAGACTATTGACCAGTCAATCTTTGTTCGATTTAAAGACAATGGAACAGCTCAGGTTAGAGGTATAGTAAAATTTGTACTTCCAGATGACGCTGAAAAAATTCGCCTGATAAAAAACGAATTAGGAAATAATGACGTCATTTCTAAAAAAGTACTTAAAGGCTTTGTCAACCGGGTTCTTGCTAAAACCGCGGCCAAATACTCAAGCAGCGAGTCTATACAAAACCGTTCCGCTTTTTTAAAAGATATTACTGATGAGCTAAAAAGCGGAACAGGTCCTACTGGCCGTTACTCTTTTAAAATACTGGCATTTACTCTGCATAAATTAATTTACGACCCGCAGTCGCCATCCACGTTTGACGAACAACGTCTCTTGGAGCAGCAGAAAAATAACGCTAAAATTCAGGCTGAAAAGTCCAAGCAGGACGCTATCACAGCAAAAGCAGAAGGAGAAAAACTGATAGCGCTGACAAAGGCAAGAGAAGAAAACATTAAATTTGAAGCTACGATCAGGGCGGAAAAGGCAGCTGAGATTGCAAGGATCAAAGCAGAAGAAGAGAAATCAGTCGCTATTACCGGCGCTCAAAAGGAATTTGACGTTGCTAAACTATATCTGGAAAAAGCGAAACTGGAAAAAGAAATTGTGCTTTTAAAGGCTGAGGGCAAACGGAGCGCGGCTTTAAAAGAAGCGGAAGGGAGAAAGGCCATAGCTGCGGCAGACAACTCTCTGGAACTCAGGCTCAGGACGCAAAAAGAGATGATGATTGGTATGGCCCAGGCATTGAAAGACGTCAACGTACCTTCCGCAATAATAGGTGGCGCGGGAAATACATCCGGGAATCCTATTCTCGACCTCTTTTTAATGAACCAGATAAAATCGTTAACAGATGTTAACTCAAAGTGAGGTTCCGGAAAATAATCCTCAGCAGTTCCCGATCAAGTCGGGAATGACACAGGGAACTATATAGAGAATGACAATAAGCAGTTTCTATAATCAAGACGCCCCTCTCTGTCATTCAGGTTCCTGTTTTCGCAGGAATAAACTCCGGCGGAAATCTAAGTTTAGCGCATGGTAGAGAATAACGCGAAAAGAAAGAAAAACATTAATTTTTACTCCGATGCTTGCATTAAAAAACTATAATGTTTCTATGACGGGACATAAAAAAACGGGAAGAAAAGTTGTGATTATAGACGACAGGGATGAGCAGGGATTTAACTTAAGAAAGTTTCTAAAAATAGCCGGCCATAAAGTTATCGGTGAGGGAGAAAACGGCAAAGAGGCTGTTGCGCTTGCAAAAAAGTTGAAGCCCGACCTCATGATAATGGATGTCAAAATGCCGGAGATGGACGGCATTGAGGCGGCGAAAGAAATTAATTCCACTTCTCCCGTACCTATTGTCTTATTTACCGCAAAAAATGACCAGGGAACAATTGACAAGGCGAAAGATGCAGGAGTAATGGCCTATCTTGTGAAACCCATAGAGGAAAAAGAAATTAACCCAACCATTGAACTTGCTATATCCAGCTTTCAGGAGTTTCAGGCTCTCAGACAGGAAAATTTGAATTTAAAGGAAACTATCAAGGCCGGGAAAATAATAGAAAAGGCAAAAGGACTTCTCATGGAAATGGAAAATATTTCTGAAAAAAAGGCCGTCAGGAGAATCCAGAAAATAAGTATGGACAGGAGAAAAGCTATGAAAGAAATTGCAGAGGCTATTCTTATGACTTATGGAGAAAAGGAGAAATAGTTTTTTGCAGAGATCGCAGGGTGGCAGGGCCACAACCACAATTCGGCATGGAAAGCCGAATTGGACGATTTCCAAAGGAGAACCGCCCGAAGCTTGAGGCCAGGGATGGCTGAAATCAAATGGAGCTGCCGGCCAATTGCCTAACAAAAACTTTGCTAAGCCTTGCATAAGGCGCTGTGCTTTTCATAAGGCATTGTGCTTTGCATAAGCCGCTGTAAAAAAGCAAAAGCTAAACAGCGGCTAAAAAAAGAATAACCAAACAGTGCCTAAAAAAGGAAAAAGCAAGCCTTGCATAAGTCGCAGTAAAAACAAAAACTAAACAGCGCTTAAGCGGTGCATAAGTCGCAGTGCTTTGCATAAGACACTGTGCTTTGCATAAGCCGCTGTAAAAAAGCAAAAGCTAAACAGCGGCTAAAAAAA
>CBDUII010000305.1:0-3794 GCA_965367285.1 uncultured bacterium | reverse complement strand
GTGTAATTGACGCGGATTCGGAAAAACTGTTAGAGCTTGCGATTAACAAATTAGGTCTGAGCGCGCGGGCTTATGATCGAATTTTGAAGGTCTCCCGCACTATAGCCGACCTTGCTGAAGAAGAAAACATCCAGCAGGAGCATATCTCTGAAGCCATCCAGTACCGCACATTGGATAGGGAGAATTGGTATTAGGTCTTTATTAAAATTTTAATTTGTTGATTTGGATTAAACAAAGTGAAAAAAGATTGAGCAATAAAGATATGCTTTTATAGCTATCTGAGATTATCATGAATAATGGAATCGGGAATTGATACACGAAGTTTTTCGTCAATCATCCTTTGATTCCAGTAATTCCTCAATCGCAATAAAAGAGGATAGTTTACTTTATGACCCTTTGTAACAAGTAAAAGACCGTTTTTTGTTCGAATATCTTCATTAATTTTCATTCCTTCTTCAATTTCTCTTACTTTTAGAAGCTTAACGGTCTCTTTTGTTTTATCTATTTCTATTTCTTTAAGAGCAGCTATTATCAATGGATCGCACTCTTTCGGTTTTTCCTTCAGCGTTGCTATTGCTTGATTGTAAAGCTTCCCATGCCTCACAAGCTTGTCAAATTCAAGGGCTACTTTAAGAATCTGCGATCCAAGCGCTGCTGAATCACGCTTTTTCAGTTCGCTGCAAGACTCGAATTCGTTAAATGACTTAAGATGATTCTTTATTATGCCGGCTATTGTTTCCATCCGGGGAATTCTCGCCAGTAAATCTGATCCTATCGATGGATGCCTGTCAAACATTTCTCTTTCTTCCTTTGTCAATTCCTGCCCGGCAAATACTTTTTCAAGAGTTTCAGGAGGGAGCGTTACGCACCCAATTTGTGAAAGAAGCGCGGACAACTCGTATTGCCAGGAGTACGGAAGCTGTAGTTTTAGAGAGATATGCCGTACATATTTACGTAAACGCACAGCGCAGCTAAAGGCTATAGGACTAACCAGAGATAAAATATCGATAAGTACCTTTATGCTCCTGCTAAGCGTTTTTTCCAGAAGTTCCCGCTCGGCCATAACAAGCTGGAACTGCCTGACTCCGGCGGTAATCGTTTTGGCAAAGGTTTCAGAAGAGCATGGTTTCGTAAGAAACCGGAAAATATGTCCCTCATTAACAGCGTCTATTGCAGTGTCAACGTCAGCATGTCCCGTTAACATAACCCGCACACTGTCAGGGTTTATATCCTTTACCCTGGACAGAAACCGTACCCCATCCATGCCCGGCATCCTCATGTCGGATATAACAACTGCATAGGGGTCCTTCTTTGAAACTAATTTAAGACCTTCTTCCCCTCCCAGTGCTGTATCAAGATGAAATTTTTCCCTTAACTGCCGCTTGAAGCCTTCCAATATATTTGGATCATCATCAACGCAAAGGATCTTTTGATTCATACAAATTTCTCCTCTCTGCTGCTTTATGGCAGATATTTTTCCATCCTGGCAGACGATCAATAAGTCCAATTTTGGTAAGATACTCCGCGTCTATCTGAAGTTTTCCGTTACCGGAGTAGAATATTTTCTCCACAGCGTTTGCAACATGCACTGCAGTAAGCGGGCTGAACTGAAACGTACTGCTCCGGGCCGGATAATGGTGGTAACAAACCGCTTCAACAATAAATTGCGGCAGGCCCCATAGTCCCAGCAGATATGCCCCAACCTCAGCATGAGTCGCTCGGAATATACGTTTCTCAACCTCAAAGATATCTTTGTTTTCTCTATGCATAAGTTCTAAGACCTTTTCGTATTTTTCAGGCAGCATGGCCGCAAGGACAATTCTGCCTACATCATGCATAATTCCCGCTAAGAATGAGTCCTCTATGACTTTTGGGTCGTCAACTTCCTCTCCGGCTATTTCTCTTGCAAAAACAGCGGTAACAAGGCTATGATCCCGAAGCCGATCCAGAGAAAACCCGTTTATCCCTATTTTTTTAAATCTTGAAAAAATATTCACCGTCAAAACCAGGCCTCTTATCGTGTCCAGTCCTAATAATCTGACAGCCTGCGCAGGAGTGGAAACATGCTGCGGCAGCCCGAAGAAAGCGGAGTTCACTAACTGGAGCACCTTGGCCGTCATGCCTATATCTCTGGAAATAATATCACCTACACGGTTAATAGAACTTGATGGCGATCTCAGCTCTTCGATAATTTCAATGTAAAGGGACGGAAGGCTTGGCAGTGAACCCATCCGTGAAATAAGGGATTTAAGCGGCTCTTCATTCAGAATGCCACGCAGGGCGCATGCCCGTTTAATGGTGTTTATCAATGTTTGTGAGTCGCAAGGTTTTGCAAGATATTGGTGAGTAGGTCCTACAGATTTTAATACAATTTCCTTTTCACTTTGCCCGGAAAGAATAATCCGAACACTCTGCGGGTATTGTTTCATTACTTTGTATAAAAATTGGGCTCCATCCATTACAGGCATGCGCATATCTGAAACAACAACGTCAAAGGGAGCAGTGGCCATAATCTTAAGGGCTTCATGCCCGCTTTCAGCAAAATGCATATCCCATTCCGTCTTCATTCCGCGAAGCATCCTCTTAAGGCCTTGAAGCACTTTGGGTTCGTCGTCAACGAATATTATACGTTTTGATATCCTGTTCTCAGGCATTGTTATTTTTGATTGGCAAGCGAATAATAAATGTGGTCCCTTTTTTCATTTCTGTCTCGAAGCTGATCATACCGCCATGTTTGTCCGTAATAACCGAATGGGCTATGGCAAGTCCCTGCCCTGTGCCCTTGCCGACCTCTTTGGTTGTAAAAAAAGGATCAAAAACCCTGGATCTCACATTTTCGGGAATGCCGGTTCCGGTATCTTTAATTTGAATTTCAATAAAATTATTGTCCCGCCTGGTTCTGATTGTTATAACTCCTTTATCGTTAGACTCGTCTCCAATTGCATCTTTAATGGCGTGGGCCGCATTAATTATGATGTTAAGAATGGCCTGGTTTAATTCTCCCGGCAGGCATAGTATATGAGGTAATTGATTATCAAAGTCCGTAACTATATCCGCTGCATATTTCCATTCGTTTCTCGCTACAGCAACAGTACTTTCGACAGCTTTATTTATATCTAATAGAACCTTTTCTTCCGTACCGGGATGAGAAAACTCTTTCATTGCCATTACTATGCTGGAAATTTGCTCGATACCTTCGAGTGATTGGGAGATTGCTTTAGGGGTTTCCTCACTTAAATATTTTACATCCGCGTCTTTATTGAGTTTTTCAATCTCTTTCACAAGGTTGCCTGGCAAGTTGTCTGCTTTAACTGCTGTGAGCAATTCAGCGTATTTATCAAGCAGATTTTTAATATCCGCAAAAGATTTTTTAATGAAACTCAGGTTGTCACCCACATACTGTGTTGGGGTATTTATTTCATGAGCTATACCAGCGGCTAACTGTCCGATAGATTCAAGTTTCAAAGCTTGCGCTAACTGCACTTCCAGTGTTTTTCTTTTTGTGATATTTTCAGTCAGCAATAAAAAACCATTCCATTCTTCAGCGTTTTTAAAAACAGGCGTTACCGTCATCAACAGAAAACCGTTTTTACCTTTAATGTCTCTAAAAGATATATCCTTTCCAGTTACAGGTTCCTTTTTAATACGGCATAAATCCATTCTTTTCAGAACTTCGCCCATATCCCAATTGGCGTCAATTTCATTTAAAGGTTTACCAATTGCTTCTTTAGCAGAAACGCCTAACCTCAACTTCGCACTCCCCGCGCGCAAAAGCACTTTTTTGAGCAGTTAAA
>CBDUII010000304.1:0-3798 GCA_965367285.1 uncultured bacterium | reverse complement strand
AATTTGCAAACCAGACTTATGGAGATGTTGCTGTGCATGAAGCATGGGATGAATTTCATCTTTTTAAAGGAAGTTCTTTTGATCCGGAATCTCATCAAATGCAAATCTTTATGCCGTGGTTTTTCTATTTCTGGACTCCTCATCCAGAGGAAACGAAAGTTAAAGAGACTGCGCCATTTGATTCTTCTCCGGCAGCGGAATTTTTAGGTAAAAAAGGCAACAAAAAGCACAAAATTTGGAACAACACTATCTTAGGGCATATCAATATTGATAAAACAAATCTTTTGGTAGATGTTAACTCTGAAAAGAGAGCCAAAAAATTTCAATCTGAACTAAAAAAAAGGATAAAGGAAGGTATTCGCTACAAGACAACAGTTATTGAGTCAATAAAAGCAGCTATTGATAAATCTCAACAAGAGCCAAAAAAGCCATCACGGACATCAAAAGAGCAGGAAGATCTTATGAATCATCCAGAACTTAAGGCTCATTTAGAAAAAATGATGGAAGATCATTGGAAAAACTGGGTTAATGAAAAAATACCAGTACTAAATAATATGACTCCTGTTGAAGCTTCCAGGACAGAGGATGGAAGAGAAATGCTTGATGCTCTTCTTACTCAATTTGAAAGAGATTCTTTAGACAATCCACAGCCTGGAACGAACCAGGAGACCTTTAAAAAGATTCGGCAACAATTAGGCTTAGAATACGAGAAAAGTTCTTGATTTGTTAAGGTGTATTTTTCTCAAATCTCTGCATGACTGCGTGTGCATGTGTTTTAAAGCAGTAGTCAGGGGTCAGAAAATATAAATTTCAGATTGCAGATTTAGAAAAAAATCATAAAAAATCTGCGTTAATGTGCGCCCGAAGAAAGTACCCTTGGGGTGCGCCAAATATAATTCTCTGCGCTATTTGCATCCTATTTTTTTGTTTGAAAAAACCATTCCACAGGCTCCCCGTTTGTTATTACAGAAGCTATATGTTTTTTAAAAAATGTCTGGACTACATGGTAAGGCTTTCCCTCATAATTGAGAAGCATTGAAGAGTCATCAGGAACATTAACAACTCCGCATTTACTTAAACCTGCAATTCCAATCCCCTCCGCTTTGAGAACAGCCTCTTTAGCGGTCCAGACTCTAAAGAAATACTGAAGCCTTTCTTCTTGTCCGCATAGACTCTCTTCCTCTTCTGAGATCACTTTTTTAAAAACAGCATCAGATGAGCGGGGTTTGATTTCTTCAATATCAATTCCCATAGAATACTTGCCGAGAACAGCGGCGGCAAATAACGGCTTATGAGAGACCGACCAGTAAGTACCATCAAAAGGGACAGGAGCGCCTTTGGAGTTTTTCTTAAGCTCTTTCAATTTGATCCCCATACGATAAGCGCAAATTTTCAAAGCCTCGCGTGAAGCATCCCGAATCCATGTAACTTTTTCTTTTCCGCTAATTGATGCAGGGGGAGGAGGAACAGGATGAATTACCGGAAAGAGTGTCATCATTTACTCATAAAACTGTATTTTTTTAGAAAAGTTTTTTACACACCCCGTCCCGGAGGGACACCCCTCTTGATAGAGGGGAAGTCACCCCAAATTCCCCCTTAAAAAAGGGGGACAGGGGGTTGTAATTCATTTTTGCTTGTAACTGTGCTGTTTAATCTGTAGTTCAAAAATGCTAATCAACTCGTGTAGTTTTTTTGACAATATCTTTATCAAAGTAATTGACGGACATCCCGGCATCCAGAACAACCCCTTGCGCGTTGATTCCTGTTGAGGCCTGGCTTAAAAGAAAAACAGCGGCACTGGCCACTTCCGGCGTAGTAAGAGCCTTTTTTTTAAGAGTCAATTGTTCCGCATGGAGGTAATAATCCAGATAACCGGGAATACCGGCTGAAGCGGATGTTTTCAGCAGCCCGGCACAAACCGCATTAAAGCGAATTTCCGAGAAAGCGCTGAATGATTTGGCAAGGAAACAGACGGTGGAATCCAGCGCCGCTTTAACCGGCCCCATATAGCCGTATGGTTCCGCGGCCATTCTGGTGGTTGAGATGGAAATAGTAACTACCGATCCGTTTTTCTCCAGAAAATCCTTGAAGGCATTTGAGATACGAATCAGGGAATAACAGGAAATATCTACTGATTGTAAAAAATCCTGTTTTTTTGTCTCGTGAAAAGGTTTAAAACCTTCGCTATAGTTGGCAAAAGCAATGGAATGAACAATTCCATATATTTGGGGATATTTTATACTGATTTTTTCGGCTAAAGCATCTATCTCTTTCTCATTTTCTACATCACAAACGTAAATATCCGATTCGGGTAGAAATTTTGAGGTACTCTCCTTTCTTACGTCCGAACGAACAACATATACAGGTATAGCTCCCTCTTCCTGAAGGATTTTTCCTATATGAAAGGCCACGCTTTTTTTATTTGCGACACCAAAAACAACAACAACCTTTCCTTCCAATCCGAGAAAGCTCATTGGAATAGTTTACCTCTTTAAATCCAACAACTTACAAAAAATAAAAAAAATCGTTAATTAACAGTATCGGAATTTCAAAGTTTCACCCGCACTTGGTAAGGGAAACCACATATTTTCCGTATGAATTAGTTTTTATTTATATAATATATCTTTCTTTTTTGCGAAGCAAAACATCAATAAAGTAGCGAGCTTCGCGAGCTAATTTATATGGCAATTGTAACAGCAAATTCTACTCTGACTACCACTTTGCTGTCAATCCTAACTACACCTTTCATGAAGTACGCCCCACCAATTTTTTCTACTAATTCCACCTGTATTTGGAGGAGATCGTCCGGCCTTACCATGTTTTTGAATTTTACATCTTTTATTCGAGTAAGAACAGGAACCTCTTTTGAATCTATTTTCGACGTACCGGAGTTTTTCTGAGTATTAGAGAGAAGTATAGCTCCTGATTGAAAAACAGCTTCACAAACCAGCACACCCGGCATAATCGGGTTTCCGGGAAAATGTCCTTTAAAGAAAGATTCATCGGGTTTCACTCTCTTTTCAGTAGAGATGTTTGTCCTGGTAATATCAATAATTTTATCCACAAAAAGGAATGGAGGTCTATGGGGAATAAATGATAAAACATTTTCAGTCACTTTTATATTAGTTCACCTCTTTAAAATATTAGTTATTGGTTATAAGTTAATAGTTGATCGGAATGGCTATTGTCTGTTGTCAATCGAAAACCGTAAATCCAAAACCGTAAATTACTAAAGCCCTCCTGTTACTTCCAGCGTAGAACCGTTTGTATAAGAAGCTTCTTTTGAAGCAAGAAAAAGTACACATGACGCCACTTCTTCCGGCTTTCCAAATCTGTGCAGGGGGATGTTTTCCAGGTAAGTTTTCCTGAGTTTTTCAGGGAGGTCATCTATGAATCCTGTATCTATAAAGCCGGGTGAAACGCAGTTTACGGTTATCCCGCGGGTAGCTACTTCTTTTGAAAGTGAACGTGTCAAGCCAACCTGACCGGCTTTTGTTGCTGCATAGTTAGACTGCCCCGGGAAACCTATTTTTCCCGCTGGAGAGGTAATATTTATAATACGGCCGTAACGACTGCTCATCATGATCATTACAGCAAATTTACACATATTAAAGACGCCTGAAAGGTTGACATCTACCACGCTACTCCAATCTTCCAGCTTCATCCTGTCTACTGCGGAATCCCTGCGGATACCGAAGTTATTAACCTGTACTTGCACAGTTCAGTATTGTTTTTGCACATATTTAAAGAATTTTTTGACCGGTCAGTAGTCGGATACGTCGAATATTTGAATGTCGA